>JBQCJS010000650.1:0-13682 GCA_051952485.1 Thermomicrobiales bacterium
ACGATCCCGGCCGCGAGCGCATCGACCACGGTTCCACGGGTGACATCGAAGACCGAACCCTGTGGCGCATCCCGCAACCGGGCGAGCGTGGAGGGGAGGGGATAACCGGCGTTCTCGATGATCGCCCCGGCTGGCGCAATGAGGGCCCGCCGGACCACGCGCCGGGCGGCAGTCTCGATCTCGTCACCATCGTCCATGGGTGGCGCCAACGCCTCCGATGCCCGCAGCAGCGCCACGCCCCCGCCTGGCACGACGCCCCCGGCCTCGGCGCTGCGCCGTAGCGCGCCGCGCAGCACCCGGATCGTGCGTTCGGCCACAGCCGTCCGGTGGGTGAGGACCGCATCGGTCGCGCCGCCGACCCGGATCGTCGCGGACATCCCGTAGAGCCGGCCCAGCCGTTCGCGCAGGGCAATGGCTCCGCTGTCGAGCGAGCGGGGATCGCACCTTCCGCGCAGCGCCTCGACATGGGAACGGATCGCGGCCGGATCTCCCCCACCGCTCACGATGCCCATCTGCGTCCGCGTGGACCACGCCGTCCGTGCCGAACCCAGGAGTGATGGATGCCACGTCGCGAGCGACATCCCCGCCTCCTTCAACAGCGGCGTCGCCCCGGTGAGGAGGGCCAGGTCAGCAAGGGCCCCGGCCTGGTCGATGGCGGGCGTGCGCGCGACGAGGATCGGCCACCGTTCCGCATCGCTGTTGGCGTGCAGGAACCCCGCGACCGCCGGGGAGATCGACGTGCAGACGACCAGCAGGCCGCCTGCATCGTCGTCCGTGTGGGCGGTTTCCAGCACCGAGATCAGGTCGGACGGCGATTCCAGGTCGAGATTCGTCAGCAGGATGTGCGGGTTGGCGATCTCGGTCCGTTGCCGGACGAGGTCGGTGAAGACGGGTGCCGAGAGCAGCATGCTCTCCCAGAAGCTGCCAGTCACGAATTCCAGCGTCGAACCGTGGGGCGATCCCTTCCGCAGGTCGATCTGCCCGTACGCCCCGACGATATCCATCGCCTCGCCGATCAGTGCGGCCAGCTCCGGATCATCCCCGATGGCGATCGCCATCGAGTGCAGGATGCTATCTCCCGTGACGGGTGTGGCCTGTGTGGCGATATTCGCCACGATCGATTCCGCCTCCCGCTCCATCGCGGCGCGCAACGGTTGGGCGGGGATGCCGGCGGCGACCGCGCGCCTTCCCTCGGCGAGCGCGGCGGTGAAGATCGCGGCGGCGGTGGCGGTGCCATCACCGGCATCCTCGTGGATGCGCCAGAGCAGCCCGCGCAGGTACATCGCACCGCTGTCGATGGCGGGATCGCCCAAGGATGTGATGCGCCGGGCGATGGATGCGCCATCGTCCAGCAGTTCGGGCGCGATCGTGCGGATACCCCGCTCGACCGCGACCAGGCGCGTGACCGGGCCGAGCGTCGGGCGGACAGCCAGGGCAATCGCGTTCGCGCCGCGATCGAACGCCTGATGGCTGCCCGGGGCGAAGACGATCCGGCGGTCGGGACGAGCGCGGACCATCTGCCTACGACCAGTCGATGACGACACCGAGGTAGTCGTTCGGCGCATCCTGCAAGCCGCGATAGGCGTCCGGCACCGCGTCCGGCTTGATCCGGTGCGTGATGATCGGCTGCACGTTCAGCCGGCCATCCGCCAGCCACGAAAGCGCCGTCACCGAGTTCTGGTGGTTCGAGCCGTGGGCCAGCTCCTCGGGCTGGCGCGGGATCTCCCATTCGGACCCGCTGCGCAGGCGCAGGAAGCGGAAGAAGAGCAGCCGCGTGATCTGGCTGGACGGCACGCTGTTCGCATCGCCACCCCACGGCGCGCCGATCATCACGATCTCGCCGCCCGGTTTCGCCATGTCCATCGCCCCGGCCAGCGCCTTCGCGGAGCCGGTCGCCTCCACGATCAGGCCGTGCCGCTGGCTGAAGTCCCCCGTCGCCGCGCCGTCGAAGACGTTGCGGATACCGGCCGCCTTCGCGATCTCCCGCCGGTGGGGGGCGAGGTCGAACGCATTCACGACATATCCCGCCGCCTGGAAGACCTGCGACGCCAGGTTCCCGACCAGCCCGAGGCCGATCACGGCGACCTCCTCGCCAGGGCGGGCGGGGGTGAGCACCAGCGTCGTCATCGAGACCGTGGCCAGGCGGGCGAAGACGGCGTCCTCATCCGCGAGGCCCTCCGGCACCGGCACGCAGAGCATGGTGCGCACGTCGCCGCGATAGATGGTGGAGTGGGTGCCCATCGTGTAGACGCGGTCGCCCGGCTGCACCCCGGTCTCGCTGCCCGTCGCGAGCACGGTGCCGATGTTCGCGTAGCCGACATCGTTCTTCGGGAAGGGCGGCGGCACGTCGGAGTCGAACATGAGCTTGCCCTGCAGGCGGGCCAGCTCGGTGCCGGGGCTGATCAGCGTGCAATGCGTGCGCACGACGACCTCGTGCGGGGACAGGTCGTCGTCACGAATCGCCGCCGTCTCCAGCTGGACGACGTTCGGCTCCGGGAAGATGACGCGGCGGCTCTCGTGAATCATGCGCACTCCTTCGTGGCAGATAGGGCAGCAAGCAGATCTGGCGGCGGAATCGTGCAGGAGACGTGACCTGTGGGTGTGGCAGTGTCGCATGACTCGGAACGGAGGGGAACGATCCGCGCTGAGTTGGGGGGCGCTGCCGGACGGTGAGATCGCTGGTTGCGCGGATGCTAGCAGTTCACGAGTGTGAATGGCAATACCGGATATTGAACAGTTTCGGAATGCCTGATAGCATGCGGGGCATGCACCAACTGAATACTCCCGGGACCTGACAGGGCTGATCGCTGGCCTTGGTCGATGAACGCAGAGCCGCAAGGCTCGTGATGCAGGCAAGGAGGGGACACGACGGCGACTCATATCCCAATCGAGAGATGGACCGCCCATCGATGATGCGCAAGGGGATGATCCCGGCATGATTCCCGTTCCGGGACGGTCCCGAGGAGACCCGTTCATGACTGAATCCAGATTGCCCCGCCTGAATCGTCGCGATGTGTTGGCTGGTGGTACGGCCGCTGCTGCCGCGACATTCCTGGCCACCCACGCCAGCGCCGGTCCCGCCGTGCATACCCATGCCGACGCTCCCGCCCAGGATGCGCAGGAGGTTCGCCTGCTCATCCGGGACGATATCAAGAGTGCCTATGCGGCGCAGGCCGCTGTCGACCTGTGGGCGCAGGACCATCCTGCGAAGATCACGTTGGATATTCCACCCGCTGGCGCCGATGTCTCCCAGAAGATTCAGGCTGCGCAGGCCTCCGGTGATCTCATCTGGGATGGCATGTCGGTGATCGAGTTCCCGTCGCAGACCTCAGAATGGGTGAACCGCAAGCTGATGGTGCCGCTGGATGACCTGATCGCGGCCTCCACGATTCCGGAAGCGAAGGATGTGATCGCAGGGATCATCCCGAGTATCGCGGAATCGCTGAAGTACGAGGGGAAGCAGTACGCCGTGCCGGGGAATGTCGGCAGCGTCGCGCTTGCCTGGATGACCGAACCGCTGCAGACGGCGGGCGTCACGACGGACCCCGTTTCCTGGCAGGAGGTCCACGACGCCGCGGCGGCGATCTACGAGGCGGCCCCGGACTATACGCCGTTCGATTCGGCAAGTACCCCCCTGTGCGACCTCTGGTCGATGATCTGGGGCGCGACGGACACGCCGATCAACAAGGAGACCGGCTATATCGACATCACCAGCCAGGCATCGATCGATGCGCTCAACTGGATGAAGCAGATGGTGGACGAGGAGTTGATGCCGCCAACGCGCTCACCGCAGGGATCGGCCACCAACCAGCAGTGGCAGGACTGGCAGAAGGGCGCCACCGCGATCATCACCTGTTTCGATGTCGCGGCCACCATCAACCAGCAGACGTTCGGAATCGACGCAGCCAAGAATGGCCTCAACATCCGCAAGGATCGCGATCAGGTGATGGCGGGCACGCCGTTCTGGACGAATGGCAGTGTCGTTCTGAACGGTGCGAAGAACCCCCAGGGGATGGCCGATTTCCTCCTCTGGTGGTTCAGCCCGGCCAATGAGGCGACCGGCAAGCAGATCACCCAGGTCGCCGCGAAACCCTGCTACCAGTACACCTACGATTCGTTCGTGAAGGACAACCCTGAATACCAGTGGGAAGCCGACGCGATCGAGGTCGTGCGTAACTCCGTGCCGTTCCCCGCCGACAACACCCGCAACATCCAGAGCAAGGCGACCCAGCCCTGGGTGGAGCAGGCGATTGCCGGCGAGGTCGATCCGGAGGAGGCGATGGCCAACGCACTGGCTGACATCCAGAAGGAAGTCGACAAGCTCAAGAACTGAGCGCTGGCTCGGTCTGGTCAGACATGGCGCGAGGGGCCGGCGGCCCTTTCGCGCCAGTCCGGCATCTGATCGCATCGGCCGGGGGTGCCTGCGCTGGTGCGGGGAGACGACAGGATAATGGCTTCGATCACGCAATCGATGGGCAGGCGCCGATCCACGGTCCGTGGCGAGCGTACGAATCCGTGGGCCTATCTCTTCATCGCGCCAGCCGTGGGACTCTATCTCGTCTTCAGTGTGTGGCCCATCTTCCGCGGCATCGCGATGGCATTCACCGACTTTCGCTTCATCTATCCCGATACCCGCTGGGAGTTCAATGGCTTCGCCAACTTCCGCGAGATGTGGAGTGATGAGGATTTCTGGAATGCCGTCCGGGTCACGCTGCGATTCACGCTCTATGTCCTTCCGGCCACGGTGATCCTGGCACTGATCCTGGCCGTTGCGATCAGCCGGGTTACCCGGATGGCCGCGTTCTACCGCTGGATGATCTATCTTCCCGTGATCCTGCCGGTGGCCGTCACCTACCTGATGTTCGGGCAGCTCTTCAACACCAAGTTCGGATTGATCAATACGGTCCTGCGCGACACGTTCAGCATCAAGCGTCCTCCTCGCTGGCTCGACGATCCGGATTACGCCCTGAAGGCTCTGGCGCTCACCGATGTCTGGCGGGGTGTCGGCTTTCCCACCTTGCTCTTCCTGATCGGCATCTATGGCATCGGCAGCGAACTCTACGAGGCGGCCTCGGTCGATGGGGCTTCCGGATGGCAGCAGTTTCGGTCCATCACCCTGCCCTTGCTGAAGCCGGTCTTCGCGCTGGTCCTGTTGCTCGGCCTGTCTTCGACCCCGATGGTCGTCGATCCGATGCTGATCCTCACTGGGGGCGGCCCTCGTGATTCCACTACCAGCCTCGGCCTCTATGCTTACCAGACCGCCTTTCAACTCGGAGACCTGCGGCTCGGCTACGCCGCAGCCATGAACCTCGTGCTTGGCATGTCCAGCGCCGTGGTCGCGCTGATCGTCTTCCGTGGGTTGCGGGGCGAGACCGATGGAACGTCCGGAACCCGGCGGCTGCCATGGCGGCGATCGAGCGCGGAATCCGTCGCCTGACCGGCGGGGAAGGAGAGACCATGGCAACCACGACCACAACCACCCCCCCCACAGCCCCCGTGCTCAAACCGTCCCTGCTCCCGGATCAGCAAGCGTCCCGGCCATCGCTCTGGAAGCGATTCTGGCGCAGCGACTGGTACTGGCACCTCTTCATGATCCTCGCGCTGCTCATTACGTTCATCCCGATCATCTGGATGGTGTCCACCTCCTTGAAGGACCGGCTCGGCTTCGCGGAAGACCCGGCTGGCCTGATCCCACGCAATCCGACCCTCATCAATTACCGCTACATGCTGACGGCGGTGGAGAACGTGCCGATCTACATGCGCAACAGCTTCACGCTGGCGATCGGCACGGCGCTCCTCCAGGTCTTCGTGGCATCGCTCGCGGGCTATGCCTTCGCGCGGATGCATTTTCGGGGCAAGAACATCATCCTTACCCTCCTCATCCTCTCGGTCTTCATCCCGCGCTCCGGTGGCCTGATGGCGCTCTACGAGCTGATGACCTTCCTGCATCTGCGCAACAGCCTGTTCGGACTCATCCTGCTCTTCGCGGCGAATGTACCGGTGCCCATCTTCATCATGCGGCAGGCCTTTCTCGCGATCCCGAAGGAGATCGAGGAGGCGGCCATCCTCGATGGGGCGAGCTGGTTCCGCGTCTATCGACAGATTGCGCTGCCGCTGGCGCTCGGCGGCATGGTGATTGTGGCGACGCTTGCCTTCATCACCGCCTGGAGCGACTACCTCATTACCTTCACCATGATCGACCTCGACAGCCAGATGACGATTTCCGTCGGTATCCAGAAGGTGCTTTCGAATTCCTATCAGTCCGCCCTGACCGCCCCTCAATTCCGCGGCCAGTTGACTGGCGAGACCTCCGACGCCGCGATGCTGCTGACGGCGACGCTGCCAGTCGTCATCTTCTACGCCTTGCTGCAGCGATGGTTCATGCGTGGACTCACCGAGGGCGCGGTAAAACTCTGACCCGGCATTGCACATCCTGACTGGGTGGACGGAAGTGAGCGGAGGCGCCGATGGGTGATGGGACAGGGGCCGGAGGACGCGACGAACGGGAGGGACAACGCGACGGGGTGAAGTCTGCCCATAGGGCGCTGGCGATCCTCGAACTGCTGGCCCAGAGCGACCGTCCAATGACATTCGCCGAGATCGGGACCGCGTTATCCCTCCCTCGGTCCAGCCTCTTCGGCCTGCTGAACACCCTGCGCGATCGCGGATGGATCGACCTTGCGGAGGGAGAACGGGGCTATCGGCTCGGCATCCGGACGCTGGAAGCGGGGAATGCCTATCAGCGCTCGCTCGACTTGCTGGTGATCGCGAAACCGCACATGGAGCGGATTCGCGATGCCCTTGATGAAACCGTGCAGATTTCCGTGCTGGAAGGGAGGAGGAATATCTATCTGGACAAGGTGGAGGGTGGTCAGCGGCTCCGGCTCGATTCCGAGGTGGGACGGCGTCTTCCCGCTCATGCCACAGCGCTGGGCAAGGTCCTGCTCGCCGATTTGCCGGATGACGCCATCGGCACACTCTTCGATGGCATCGATCTGGAAACCTTCACCGCCACCACCATCCCCTCGCTGGACGCCCTGCGGAAGGAACTTGCCGCGATACGCGAGCGAGGATTCGCCGAAGATCGGGAGGAGCACACCGTTGGCGTTCGCTGCTTTGCGTATCCGATCCGAAATCACACCGGCCGCACGATCGCGGCGATGAGCGTGTCGTTCCCCACCGTGCGGTTCACCCCGGAGCGTGGGGAATCGGCCAGGACCCTGCTCGGCGATGCAACCCACGCCATTTCCATGCGCCTGGGACACGCGGCGCATCCAGGCCATCACTTGCCGCATCCCCGAACGCATGACCATCAGGACGACTACCAGGAGACGATTCCGTGAAGATCACGTCGATCGAGGCCATGCGCCTGACCCCGCCGGCAGCCCCGGCCTACAAGACGAAACCGCGTCGCGACGGCTGGGCCACCATCGCCGAGGTCGCCAACCCCATGTCCCGCTATCCCGAGGTGAAGGCCCACCGCAGCCTCTGGCTCCCGACATGGGAGGGCGTCTGGGCGAAGGTCACGCTGGAGGACGGCACCGTCGGGTATGGCAGCACCGGCAATGGCCGCGTCTCCGCCGCCATCATCGACGACCATCTCGCCCCGAACCTCGTCGGCGAATCGATCTTCGCCAACGAGAAGCTGGCCGACAAGCTCTTCCGCCTCACCACACCCTACGGCGCGGCCGGCCTCGCCTCCTACGCCGTCTCCGCGGTCGATCTCGCCTTCTGGGATGCCCGCGCGAAGCTCCTCGACATGCCCGTCTACCAGCTTGCCGGCGGCCCCCAGAAGGAGAAGCTCTTCTGCTACGCCACCGGCAACGATGTCGACTGGTACCAGGAGCTCGGCTTCAGGGCGTTCAAGCTCGCCTGCCCCTACGGCCCCGCCGATGGCCTCGACGGCCTGCGCAAGAACGAGGAATTCGTCGCCAGGACGCGGGAACTGATCGGCGACGAGGCCGAACTGATGCTGGACTGCTGGATGGCCTTCGACATCGAGTACACCGTCCGCCTTGCCGAGACCCTCCGCCCCTACCGCCTCAAGTGGATCGAGGAATACCTGCTTCCGGACGATCACGACGCCCACGTCGCCGTCCGCGAGCGCCTGCCGTGGCAGACCCTCGCCACCGGCGAGCACTGGTACACCGCGTTCCCGTTCCAGTGGGCGGTCAACCACCGGGTCGCGGACATCCTCCAGCCGGACATCAACTGGGTCGGTGGCTTCTCCACCTGCCAGAAGATCGCCGCCAGCGCCGGGGCCGCGAACATGAGCGTCATCCTCCACGGCGGCGGCAACACCGCCCACGGCCAGCACTTCTCCTTCGCGACCCCCGCCGTGCCGTGGCTGGAATGCTTCGTCGGCACCCCGCCGGGTGTACCGCTGGAGGAAGGGTGGAGCCTCCCCGGCCAGGCGGCGCCGAAGAACGGCTACCTGGTGCCCTCCGACGCCCCCGGCTTCGGCCTGGAGATCCCGGACGACTGGTTCGCCCCCTTCTTCGCCTGAGCGGGAACCACCCGCGCCGTCGCGGGGAGGCGAGCAGCCGGGGAGTCATGACACGGCGACGGGGGAGGCCGTGTGGACGAGATCGAGGATCACGGCGGCAAGCGAGCCTGGCATCGTCACCATGCTGTCGTGGCCGGCCTCGGGCAGCTCCCGGATCGCGAAACCACGCGCCCGGGCGCGGTCGGCATGGGCTGGAAAGAGCACGGGTGACGTGAGGATGAATGCCCCCGGGATGCCGCGATCCCCGGCGGTCAGGGCGATCGGCTGGGTGAAGGTCGCATAGGGCTGGTCGCCGAGCCGGGTGTCGATCCAGTCGGCGTCGCGCGGATCGGCGACGCCGAACTCGGCGGCCTTGCTGGGTGGGGGCAGCCGCCAGCCGTCACCGTGGGTGGCGGCCATCTCGTCGAGTCCGGGAAGGCCGAGGTCGCGGATCGACTCGCCATGCTCGGGAAGAAAGGCGTCGAGATAGATCGCCTGGGCGATCCGCTCCGGCGTGCGCTCGATCACCCCGGAGACCACCATCCCGCCGTAGCTGTGGCCAACGAGGATGACGCCGCTGAGGCCCTCGTGCACCAGCACCGCGAGGACATCCTCGATGTGGGTCGTGAGGTCGATGGTGGGGGCGAGCAGGTGGGCTCGCTCTCCGAGACCGGTGAGGGTTGGCGTGTAGACCTCGTGCCCATTCGCGCGGAGCAGTGGGACCAGGCGTTGCCAGCACCACCCGCCGTGCCATGCTCCGTGTATGAGGACGATTGGCGCCCCTGTGTCCATCGATGCTCCCCCTTGCGTGATGCCGACGTCGATTCCCCGCAGCATGCGGCCCTGGGGGAGCCACGGCATCGGGGTTTCCACCCATTCGGCGAACGGTATGCAGCCCTGCTTGCCGGATCGGCGCGGATGCGGCACGCTGCACGAAATCAACGAAACGGAACAGGCATCCTGGAGGAGTCACGACGATGACGAAGCACACTCCGGCACCCGTGGTCGAGCGCGTCGATGCGATCCGGCTGGGCGGCTGGCGCTACTGTCCCGGCTACGAGATCTACTGGATGGACATGGCCGCGCCCGCCGAGCCGCTGGCGCTCGTCAGCCTCGTCGTGCGGGCGGGCGATGCCATCGTGCTTGTCAACTGCGGGCCGGACGCCTCCCAGCTGGCGCCGAAGCCGCACGGCGACCCGATGGAGACGCGGCAGCATGTCCTCGAATCGAACCCGGACGAGCAACTGGAACCAGCCCTCGCCACCCTCGGCCTCCGCCCGGACGACATCACCCACGTCATCTGCACGCCGTTCCAGATCTATTCGGTCGGCAACCTGAAGCGCCTGCGCAATGCCGAGATCTGCCTCTCCCGCCGCGGCTGGATCGACTTCCACGCCCCCCGCTGGAAGGAGCATCCCCACGACAAGCGATGGGCCTGCATCCCGCAGGATGTGCTGGTCGACCTCGTGACGGACGCCTGGCCGCGCGTGCACCTCGTCCCGGACGAGGACCACGAGATCGTCCCCGGCGTGGAGACGTTCTGGACGGGTGTCCACCATCGCGCCAGCATCGCCGTCAAGATCCGGACGGAGCAGGGCGTCGTGATCGCCGGGGACGCCTTCATGCGGCTCGGCAACATCGAGCGCCGCCACCCGATCGGCATCAACGAGAGCATGGAGGAGGCGCTGGCCGCCTACGACCGGATCGCGCGGGAGGCGGACATCATCGTGCCGCTCTACGATCCCGGCGTCTGGGAGCGTCATCCGGGCGGGCGCATCGCCTGACCCTGGGCTGGTCGAGCCGGATTCCCGAATACGTGATTCTGCGGGTTGCGGGGTGGGGTGGAAGCGGCGCACGCTTGGGACGCGGCGCTCCCGCCTGTGCTGGCGGCTCGTCGTGACGTCCCGGTCGTCCCGCCTTCCGCCACCCCAGGAGTGTCCCGTCATGCAGCCAACCCGGTTCGACCGTCTCTCGCAATCGCTCGGCGCACGGCTGACGCGCCGTGTCGCCGTCGCGACCAGCATCGGTTCTGCTTCGGCCATCGCCATCCTCCAGTCCAGTCGCGCATCGCAGGCAACGCCTGTGGCGAGTCCTGTAGCCTCTCCTGCGACGGTCTCGCCGGGGCCGACGTTCCTCTATGTGCAGTCCTTCGGTGGTGGAACGCTGACGAAGGCAACCGATGGCGTCGACCGATTCCTGCTGGTTCTGGAGGATGCTCCGGCTTCGACCATCGCCTTCGCGGATCGACCATCCCGGAAGGTCAATGCCTTTCCCACGGATACCCTGCCGGAGGCGATCTCGTTCGACCCGGGCGATCCTCCCAATGCGGCGCTGGTGACGACCAGCGATACCGGGGAAACGATGGTGATCGTCGTGGAGATGCTGGAGCCGACGTACGATCCGGTGGCGCATACGCTGAGCTACACCGTATCCGATCTGGATGATTTCAGCCTGATCGATGATGGCCTCGCGGCAAGCGTCCGCTCGGTGCACGACATGCCGGCCAGGTTCGGCGCGGCCAGCCTCTTCATCGACTCCGGGGACGGCGATGGATGCGGAGGGGCATTGGCCATCTGTGGCGACGATTCCGACTGCTGCAACGGCTACATCTGCCAGATGTCCTCCGTGACGCCGGAAAGCCCCTCGCGCACCACCGTGCTCGACTACAATCAGTCCTTCTGCATGCCGGCAAGCTCCTGAGTGGACCGTCTCGCTTGACCTGGCATTGCGCAGGGAAGGCGGCGAACCACCGGCCGCAGCGACCACAGCCCCAACCACCGCGAGGGGTTGCCCTACGACGTGGTTGAGGTCCGACCGAATCGTCTGGCAGTCCGGTCGTTTGTGGGGGCCCGTCGCGCTGCGGCCTTCATGGCGACCCGACCAGGCATGCACAGGACAAGTTAGCCTAGACAGTCCACTGAGCCCGGCCATCCCAGGGCGCATCGCCTGAGTGGGTGCGGGGAGGCCCGCGCGAATCGATCCTGCCCCCGGCGGCTAGCTGATCCAGGGCGGTACCACGCCGTCCTGGTTCGCGTCTGTCCTCGCGATGGCGTTCGCGAACCCGCAGACGAGGAAACGGGCGCCCGCGTCCGAGGTGAACTGGCGCGGTGCGTCGGCCGCGATCCGGACGGTGTCGCCGGGGGCGAGTTCGTGACGCTCGCCGCCGACGTCGCACGTCGCCGCGCCGGATTCCAGCGTCCACACCTGCTCGGAATCCATCGTGTGCAGCGGCCCGGTCGCCCCGGCGGGATAGGCGACCCGCCAGAGCGCGAGTGTCGCCGTCTCGCCCACGGTGGGCGAGGCGAGGGTGGTCATCGTGGCGTTCGGGGTGTCGGTGCGGCGGGCGTCCGCCGCCCGCACGATCCGGGCAGCATCGGTCCTGGACATCGTCGTGACTCCTTCGTGAATGGCATGAACGCCCCGGCGGGGATAACGTCAACCGGGTTGTCCATATCATAGGCGCGTCTGGCATACTCGTCAACATGGTTGTCGATATGGGGAGGGTCGCATGGAGAGTCCGGGCTACGAACTGCCGATCCTGTTGCTGGGGGCGTTCCGGCATGTGATCGATGCCCTGCACGAGACGCTGGCGGCGCGGGGCTTCCCGGAGGCGCGCCCGGTCCACGGCCTGGCGCTGCAGGCGATCGGTCCCGGCGCGATCAGCATGTCGGAACTGGGCCGCCGGCTGGGGGTCTCCAAGCAGGCTGCCGCGAAGACCGCTTCCCGGCTGGAGGGGCTCGGGTACATCACCCGGGCCGACGATCCGCACGATGCCCGGGCGCGGCTGGTCGCGCGGAGCGAGCGCGGGAACGCGATGCTCCGGGAATCGGCGCTGATCCTGGCGGAGCAGCAACACGCCTGGATCGCCATGCTGGGGCAGGACGGCTACGAGGCGACGATCGCGGGGGTACGGGTCATCGCGGAGGGATCGTCGCTGGCGGACACCCTCGCCTGGTTGCAGGCGGAGTGACGCCTGCGCCCGCAGGAACCGGGAATACGCACAGGGCGGAAGGCACGCTGCCTTCCGCCCTGTCTTGCTGCTTCGTTCCGCGCCGGCGACCTACACCTCGGACCAGATGCGGAGCGCATTCGCGATGCCTGTTTCGATCGCGAACAGGTCGGGGACCTGGCCTTCGTACTCGATCGAGATCGGACCGTCGAAGCCCGAGTCCTTGACCAGCGACAGCAGCCGCTTCATCGGCAGGTCCCCGAAGCCGACGATCGACCCCTGGATCGCGTTGCCGGCCACCGTCACCAGCCAGCCGTCGCCCGGCCGGAAGTCGCGGATGTAGAAGTCCTTCAGGTGTACCACCGCGGCGTAGGGCAGGTTCTTCGCCACGGCCGATTCCGGCAGCTCGTCCACGCAGAGGAAGTTGCCGATGTCCAGCAGCGTCCGGAAGTTCGGGCGGTCCACGGCGTAGATCAGCCGCCGGACACGCTCGCTGTTGTTCATGAAGAAGCCGTGGTTCTCGATGCTCGTGGTGATCCCGAGCGTCGCGGCGTAATCGGCCACTTCCTGGCAGAGCGGCACGATCGCCGCGAAGATCTGCTCGAATTCCTCCTGGCTGGCCTCCTTGCGCGCCCAGGCGACCACATCGTGCCGGAAGAAGGGGATGCCCAGCGCGTGGGCGGCGTCGAGGTGCTTCTTGACGCGGGCGACCTCGGCGGCGGGATCGTCGCTGTTAAAGTTCGCCCCGATCGCGTAGTTGGCGAGGGGCACGCCCTTGGCCTCGGCGTGGGCACGAATGGCCGCCAGCAGCGCGGGCTGGTTGGGCAGGTCCTTCGCGAGGTTCTGCGTGGGGTCCGGGTAATCGGCCGGGTCCCAGCTACCAGCCGGTGCGGCGCGTTCCAGCGTGGCGGCCGTCACGACGAGGCCGGCATCGGCGATCTCGAAGTGCGTGGCGTCGGATGCGGCCACCCAGTCGATCGCATCGAGGATATCCATGCTCCCCCGGGCGAAACTCTGGGCGAAACAGTAGGAACTGACTCCGATCTTCATGCGGGATACATCCTTCGTTCCGGAAAACGGACCCCGAGGGGCGCGGCGGCGCGTGACGCCAATCGGCGGCGACTGTAGCACACCCTTCGCCATACTGGGGGCGTCGGGAGGGGCGTGGCATCCCCACCCCTCCCGATGCACCGGCGACGATCGGTGCAGGCCGGAGCGGGCGATGCCCCCACCGATCGTCGCCGGTGG
>JBQCJS010000651.1:0-4111 GCA_051952485.1 Thermomicrobiales bacterium
CCGATCACGTCGGTCACCAGTTCGACTTCGGCGAGGAGCTGCACCAGCGGAACACGAATCCGCTGCGTGCCGGCCTCCAGCTGGAGCGCGTGCCCGCCCCCTGCGTGATGGTCATCTTCGGCGTCACCGGCGACCTCACCGCTCGCAAGCTGATGCCGTCGCTCTACGATCTCGCAGTCGGCCACCCGTTGCCGGAAGGCTTCTCCATCGTCGGCGTCTCCCACCGCGACTGGGACGACGAGACTTTCCGCAACGAGATGTACGAGGCCGTGAAGAAGGGCGCCCGCGCGCCTGTCACCGAGGAGGCGTGGAACCTCTTCGCGCAGGGCCTCTTCTACGTGAAGGGCTCCTTCGATTCCGAGGATGTCTACACGGAACTGAAGCAGCGCCTGGACGTCATCGACGAGGAGCGGCGCGCGCATGGCAACCGCCTCTTCTACCTCGCGACCTCGCCGACCTTCTACGGGCCGATCATCCAGCATCTCGGCAAGTCCGGCCTCGCCAAGCGGCAGGACATCTACTACAGCCGCAGCGGCAGCTGGAACCGGATCGTGATCGAGAAGCCGTTCGGCCGCGATGTCGATTCCGCCCGCGCGCTGAACGCGGAGATCGGGTCCGTCTTCTCGGAGCGCCAGATCTACCGGATCGACCACTATCTCGGGAAGGAGACGGTCCAGAACGTCCTCGCCTTCCGCTTCGCGAACACGCTCTTCGAGCCAGTGTGGAACCGGCAGTACGTCGATCACGTCCAGATCACCGTGGCGGAATCCATCGGTGTCGAGGGGCGCGGCGGCTACTACGAGGACTCCGGCGCCCTGCGCGACATGGTGCAGAGCCACATCCTCCAGCTGCTCGCCGTGATCGCGATGGAGCCGCCCGCCCTCTTCAACGGCAATGCCCTCCGCGACGAGAAGGTGAAGGTGTTGCGGGCAGTCGTGACGCCGCACGGGGACAAGGTCGCCGAGCGGACGGTGCGCGGCCAGTACGAGGCCGGCTTCCAGAACGGCCGTCCGGTCGGCGCCTATCGCGACGAGCGCGGCGTGCGCCCCGGATCGCGCACGGAGACCTTCGTGGCGATGGAGCTGGGCATCGAGAATTGGCGCTGGGCGGGCGTGCCCTTCTATCTCCGCACCGGAAAGCGCCTGCCCCGCCGCGTGACGGAGATCGCGGTCGAGTTCAAGCAGGTGCCGCACCTGATGTTCCAGTCCGGCAGCGAGCTGGACCTGACGCCGAACGTCATCACCATGCGCATCCAGCCGGATGAGGGGATTGCCCTCAAGTTCGCGGCGAAGGTGCCGGGACCATCCATGCAGCTCCGGCCGGTGCGGATGGACTTCCTCTATGGCCAGTCCTTCGGCGAGGCCGGCCCGGACGCCTACGAGCGCCTGCTGCTCGATGCGATGCTCGGCGATCCGACCCTCTTCGCCCGCCGCGACGAGGTGGAGACCGCCTGGACGCTGATGCAGCCGATCCTCGACGCCTGGAGCAGCGACGCGATTCCCACCTACCCGTACGAATCGGGGACCTGGGGGCCGGCGAAGTCCGACGCCATGCTGCGGCGCGAAGGCCGGGAGTGGCGGCGGCCATAGCGGCGAGGAGCAGAACGATGTCAACAACCTCACCTGCCCCCGACAAGGCAGCACCCCTCTATGTGAGCGAGTGGACCACCGATTCCATCGACACCGGCGCGATCTACGACGAGGTCGCGAAGCTCTGGGAACAGGTCGGTGGCGTGCAGGACCGTCCGCGCGGCTTCGATGAGGTCGATCCCGATGTCGCGGGGTATGGCGGCGGCCTGATGCGGGCCACGACGCTGAACCTGGTGGCGGTCGCCCCGTCCGAGAAGGACGCCGGCCTCATCGCGGGCAGTGTCGGGCACCTGAAGGACTTCCTTCCCTCCCGCACGGTGATCCTCATCCTGCGGGCTCCCGACGACGGCGCCGGGGAGACAATTCCCTACTCCGTGCGGGTCGAACTCCGCGACCAGCGTCCGGAGGACGGGGACAAGGATGCCGTCCTCAAGTACGAGACCATCACGATCAGTGCGGACGCCCGCGAGGTGGGACGGCTGGCGAGCGTGGTATCGCCGCTGCTGATGTCGGAACTGCCGAATTACCTCTGGTGGCCGAGCGGCGATTTCGCGCGCAGCCCGTTGTTCCACGACCTCCTGCAGATCGTCGATCGCCTGATCGTGGACAGCGCGCAGCTCGGTCGCGATGTGCGCGGCGTGGCGGCGCTGCGGGATCTGGTGGATGCCGACTTCCACCACGCGGTGATCGGCGACTTCACCTGGCTACGGCTGGGCACATGGCGGCAGCTGATCGCGCAGTTCTTCGACGGTGACGACTCGCAGGGCAGCCTGCAGACGATCGACAGCGTGACGGTCGCCTACGCCGACACGCGCGAGGATGGATCGTCCGGCCTGGCGTCCGCGCTCCTGGTGGTCGGCTGGCTGGGAAGCCGGCTCGGCTGGGAGGCCATCGACCCGCTGGACCAGCGGACCGGCGCGTCGTGGGTGCCCTTGCTGGCCCGCAACGGTGACCGGCAGCGAACCGTGCAGGTGCGCCTGATCCCCGACAAGAGCGCCATGGCGAAGTTCTCGCTGCGCAGCGTGGAACTCGTGGCGAGCGGCGACCACCCCGGACGGTTCAAGGTCGAGCGGACCGACGAGGATGACATGATCACCTCCAGCGAGCTGCCGACGATGCCGCTGGTGAGCCGCATGGTCTATTCGAAGCGGCCGGACAACGAGGCGATGCTGGGCGAGGAGTTGCAGCGGCTCGTCCCGGACCGTGTGTTCGAGGATGCCCTCCGCTTCGCGACCCGCCTTTTGCCGTAAGGCGACCACACCCCATCCCGCGCGCAACGAGCGGGCATCCCGATGTGGGATACCCGCTCGCGGTGTGTCGCGGCCGACCGGTGGAGATTACGCGGCCCGGACCCGGGTGGGAGCCGGATGCGCGTCGATGAGGCGCTGCATCTCCGGCGTATTGTGCATCCCATGATCCTCGTCATCCTGCTCCGCGAGGACGTGGAAGGTAGCGCCATCCGGCAGGGAAAGGAGCATGATGTCCGGATCATCGCGGTCGCCTGCGGAGAGGACCGGCACCCGAAGGTGCTGTGCGAGCTGCCCCGCGATGGTATCGAACCGCTCCACGATCCAGTCATCTGCTGCGACGATGTACTGGCCCGGGTAATTTCCCGCAGCGTTCATCGTGATTGGGATCAGCTGGATCTGCCCGGTGGTCGTGCCCTCCCGCGGCTTGGTGAGATCCAGGACATCGACATCGGCGAAGGGGATACCGATCGCACGAGCAAGGCTCATGCGCAGGTCGTCCAGAGACACATGGCCACCGAGGAAGAAATCTCCGGTCATGCTCATCGTCGCGTTCCCTCTATCCGGATGTTCCAAATACGGCGAGCAACGTCGATATCCTCACCCGAAATGTTCTTGTTGCACTCCAGCTCATATTCTGCGCCGGGCGTGATCCCATTGTAGCGGGCAAACGTCCGGACCGCGAAATGCTGCGCTGAGGTAATGGTGATGAGGCCATCGCCGGAGATTGGGAAGATTGTCCCCGTCCTTCGATCCGTATGCGTGCCATAGAGGCGACCGTTGATCCAGATGCGACCGCTTGCGTGATGGCAGAACCCCTCGCCTCGGTTGATTGCGTCGAGATCGCCCCGTACATCGACCCAGGGTTCGATCATCGTATTGCGGTCACCCCGTTCCGCTCGGTCCTCCCACACGATGGTGGCGATCATGTGCCGGTTGGCGACGCGACGCACCGGATTGCGCGGAAAACCCTGGACGTAGCCTTCGGGAGGTCCGGACACACCATCTTCACCCTTCACCAGATGCTTCCTCCCCCCTCGGATGCCAACCCAGCGATCTCAGTCTACTGAGAACCGGGATCGGCGCTCATGGCACGGCGGTACAATCCCTGCAGCGATCCGACCGTCTGACCTACCCGGAACGGAGCACCACATGGCATTCAGCAGTCCTGGACATAAGACCATCGACTACTGCGAGCGGGGCACCGTCGTCGTGGTCAGGGACGGCGACGAGCTCGCCGCCACCGCCGCCGAAACGCTCATCTCCACCATCGCC
>JBQCJS010000652.1:0-4611 GCA_051952485.1 Thermomicrobiales bacterium
CCCACACCCCCACGCTCGCGAACTACCCGAACGCCTTCGCGGCCTTCCCGGTGGAGCGCTGGCTGTGGAACAGCTTCGGCATCGCCGTGCTCACCACGCTCGGCAAGCTGGCGATCAGCGTTCCCGCCGCCTTCGCCTTCTCCCGCCTCAGGTTCCGGGGCGACAAGTTCCTCTTCGCGATGGTGCTGGCGACGATGATCGTGCCGGGGGTCGTCACCGTCGTGCCCAACTACGTGATGGTGGCGCGGCTCGGCTGGCTGGGCACCTGGACGGGCGTCATCATCCCGTCACTGCCGGCCACCGCGTTCTACGTCTTCCTGCTCCGCCAGTCGATGCTCACGCTGCCGCAGGACCTGATCGACGCCGCGAAGCTGGACGGATCGTCCACCATGCAGATGCTGTGGCAGATCGTGATGCCGAATGTACGGCCCGCCATCGCCGTGGTGATGATCCTCTCGTTCCTCGGGGCGTGGAACCAGTACCTCTGGCCGCTGCTGGTGCTGAACGATTTCGAATCGAAGACCCTGGCGACCGGGATGCAGTACTTCACCTCCAACCAGGATTCGGCGCAGATGTGGGGACCGATGATGGCGACCGCCGTGATCGCCACGATCCCGCCGCTGATCGTCTTCGCGCTCGCCCAGAAGCAGATCATCTCCACCTTCGTCACCTCCGGCATCAAGGGCTGATCCGCACCCCGGTTCACCGGACCCGAACCGCCGCCGCCACCGGGCCGTCGTCCTCCTTCCCGGAGCGATGACGGCCCGGTGGCATCCAGGGAATCCACCGCTCGCCGTCGATTCACGAGGCGTTAACGTCCTGTGCAGGCCAGCGCGGCACCATCGTTCCTGCACCGATGTGCATCCAGTCCACGACACGAACCACCACGCGGAGAGACTGCCCGATGCCGGATTCGCATCGCGCCACGCTGGCGACCGTTGCCCGGATGTACTACCTCGATGGACTCGGACAGGGCGAAATCGCCGACATCATCGGCGTATCGCGCTCCACCGTCTCCCGCCAGCTCACCGCCGCCCGCGAGCGGGGCATCGTGCGCATCTCCGTCGATGCCTGCGATCCGCGCCCCACGGAGCTGGAGCAGGCATTGGTGGAACGGTTCGGGATACGGCGTGCGATCGTGGTCCGGGGACTGGACGTGGCCGATGGCCATGCGCGCAAGGCCGTCGCCTATTTCTCGGCGGGTATCGTGGCCGGATGGATCGCCGAAGCGGGCACGATCGGGATCGCGGGCGGGCGCACGCTTGGCCTGATGACGCAGTTCATGGAACCGTCGGCCGGGGCCGCGCCAACACCCCCGGAGATCGTGCAGCTGATGGGGGTCGTCGGTACTGCCCCCACCAGCGTCGACGCATCGGAGCTGGCCCGCATGCTGGCCCGGCGATTCCATGCGTCCTTCCGCACGATCAACGCGCCCGCGTTCATGGAGGATCGCCAGAGCCGCGACCTGCTGCTGGCGCACCGGCAGATCCGCGCGGTCCACGAAGCATTCGCCCATATCGACATCGCGCTGGTGGGCATCGGCACGCCCTTCGACTCCCTGTTCGCCGAGCGCCAGTCGTTGTCGCCGGCCGACCTGCACACGCTGCGACAGGCGGACGCAGTGGGAGAGATCTGCGGCCGCTTCTTCGATCGATGGGGCCGCGAATGCGACACGGCCCTGCGCGACCGGGTGATCGCGGTGGAGCTGGATGCACTCCGTCGCTGTGGCGATGTGGTCGCTGTCACGGCGGGGGCATCCCGCAGCACCGCCATCCGCGCGGCCCTGGCCGGGGGCCTGATCCAGAGCCTCGTGATCGACGAGGCCGGCGCCGCCGCCGTGCTCGCCGCGCCCCTCGATCGGCCGTCCCGGCAGGCGTGACGGGCGGAGATTGGCCGGCAGCGGCTGGTACCATGTCCGGATCGACCTACCAGCGCCGCATCCGGGGTTCTTCCAACAATGTGGATCACTCTCTCCGAACACATGAACTGGGGCGATCTTGGTTTCGGGGACATGGTCGGGCGGCTGGCGCTCGCCACCGTGCTCGGCCTGCTGATCGGGATCGAGCGGGAACGCCTGGAACGCGCCGCCTGGATGCGCACGCACGCGCTGGTCTGCGTCGCCGCCGCCCTGATCATGATCGTCTCCACCTATGGCTTCCCGATTCCCGGCAGCGAGGCCGAGGCCACACTCGATCCCAGCCGCATCGCCGCGCAGGTCGTGAGCGGCGTCGGGTTTCTCGGCGCGGGGGTCATCTTCATGCGCCGCAACGTCGTCCGTGGCCTCACCACGGCCGCCAGTGTCTGGGCGGTCGCCGGCGTCGGCCTCGCGGCCGGGGGCGGCCTCTACGTGCCCTCGACAGTCGGCGCACTCTTCATGCTGGCGATCCAGGGGGGGCTGCGCCCGATCGAACGGCGGCTCTTCCGGCATCAGGCAATCCAACACCGCGTCCTCATCACGACGACCTCGGCGTTCCTGCTGCTGCCCGCCATCCAGGAAACGCTGGCCGGCACCGGCACCCGCCTCCGCTCGATCGAGTTCGACCGCAAGGGTTCGGGCAAGTCGGAGACCGTCGAAGTGACGGTCCAGGCGTCATCGCAGGCCGATGTCCTGGCCTTCGTGAACCGCCTCCACGAGGTGCAGGGCGTCGAGAAGATCAGCTGGCGACAAGGGGCCTCGATGATGCGCGGTCCCGGCAAGTCCGGGATCACCGAACCCGAACACGACGACACGGCCAGCGATGGCGACGATGAGGACGACAGCCGATAGGCTCGCCCGCCCCCATCGACCGGGTTCCCCGCGTCGTCGTACGCTGGAGCCCATCACCAGTTTCCAGCGACGACGTCGCAGCAAGGGCGGAGAATGCGGATGGAGATCGGGCCGTCGATCCAGACGAACTGGGGCGATCTCTGGTACCTGGAGATCATGTTGCGGCTGGCGCTCGCCACCACGCTCGGGCTGATCGTGGGGATCGAACGCGAGCGCCGCGAACATGCCGCCGGGATGCGCACGCACGCCCTCGTCGCGGTCGGGTCCGCGATGTTCATGCTGGTCTCCACCTATGGCTTCCCGCTCGTACCGGAGGGGTCCGATCTCCGCTTCGATCCCGGCCGCATCGCCGCGCAGGTGGTCAGCGGCATCGGTTTCCTTGGTGCGGGGGTCATCTTCACCCGCCGCAACACCGTGCATGGGCTGACCACCGCCGCCAGCGTCTGGGCCGTCTGCGGGATCGGGCTGGCGTCGGGCGGGGGACTCTACATCCTGGCGGTTGCGGGCACCATCTTCATGCTGGCGATCCAGGGCGGCCTGCGCTCGCTGGAGACGCAGCTCTTCCCGCACCGCGAGACACGTCACCGCATCACCGTCGAAGGAGACCATGCGCTGGACCTGTTGCCATTGGTGCGCCAGCAACTGGCCGGAGCGAGCATGAAGCTGCGCTCCATCGAGTTCGACCGGGACGACCGGAGCGGCGACATCCTGCAACTCACGCTCGACGTGCCGGCAGCGGACGATATCGTCGCGCTCATCGAGCGCCTGAGCGACCTCCCCGGCGTGCATCATGTCGCCTGGCAACACGGTCCCTCGCGTCTCGCCGGCGATCGAACCGGCGTGGGGCCGGGTTCGCGCCCCAGCCCGGAGGAGGATGATCCCGGGAACGAACGCACCGTCTCCCTGCGCTAACCCAAGGACAAGGCCATGACCGCGTTGCCGCTGCCGTTCGCCGGCGCCCTCGTCCTCTTCAGCACCTCGCCGGAACCGGCGCCGCCCATGCTCCTCGCCCGGCTGATCGAGCGACATCCGCGCCCGGTGGACGATCCTGTCCGCCTGGTCGTGCTGCAGACACCGCTGGCATCGCCCGATCCGGCGCAGGTGGACATCGTGAAGCGCCAGTTCTCCGGACACGGCGTTCCCATCGAGACGCAGGACGGCGGCGTGCAGACACGGGACGATGCAGCCGATCCGGAGGTGATCGCCCGGATCGACCGCGCCGATCTCGTGCTGGTTTCCGGCGGGAATCCCGAGCGGATGGCGGCGGTCGTCCGGGGCACGCCAGTGGAAGACGCCCTGCGCCGGGTCGTGCTGCGTGGCGGCATGGTGGGAGGCGGTAGCGCGGGTGCGATGGTCTGGTCGCGGGGGCTGGCGGCGGGAGCGGCATCCGCCCCCTCCGGGATCGAGCCGTTGCTCGGCTGGTTGCCCGGTCTCGTCGTGGCACCGCACTTCGGGATCTACCCGATCGCCCCGTGGCGGGCGCTCTTCCCCGATGCGACGATCCTCGGCCTGCCCGATGGCGCGGTGGCGCTCATCGAGTCCGATCCGGCGGGATGCCTGCGAATCGCCAGCCTGGGGGATGCCATCATCCACGTCCTGCCGCCCGGTGCGGACCGCCCCGGACACGACCTCGCCCCTGGCGGGACAGGTGTCCTGCCAGGAGCGATGGGATAGGCCACGCGCCGGGAGCGATCAGTCCGGCAGGGCGACAGAGCCGATCCGAAGCTCGCCATCCGGAATCCAGGTGCCCATCACGACACCGGTGCTGGAGACGACCGGATCGACCAGCTTCAGGTGCGCGGGAATCGCCCCGCCAAAGAGGCGCTTGCCCTGGCCCAGCACGA
>JBQCJS010000653.1:0-9340 GCA_051952485.1 Thermomicrobiales bacterium
GGCTGGGAACACCGATCTCCCCGCCACGAGGCTCGTGTCATTCAACTATCGGCGGCATGAAACGGACTCGGATCAGGCGGCAGGGGAGGCAACCGGACTCGCCGGCCTGGCAACCGGCGATGCGGCCGGTGAGGCCAATGGCGATGCGCTCGGGGATGCCTCCGGCGTCGCCTGCATGCCGGCGCTTGCCCCGACGAGCATCAGCCCGGCGAGCGCGGCCAGCACGGCGGCGTAGACGGCGTTCCTCCGGGCACGAAACCCGGAAGCCGATGCGAATTGGCGAGACCTCGGGGATGGTGATGGCATGGCGCGCTCCTGGCAGCGAGCGGAATGACGGCAGCAATGGCCATTGCCTTGCCCTAGTCTAGGCACGCGCGACCGCTCAGGGGAATGGGCCCTGCCTCCAAACCGGGTGCGGTCCTCTTCTGGCGAGATGACGAGCCAGATCGCACAACCCGCTCCGCTTCTGCACAACCCATCGACCGGTCATGCCGGCGCGTCATCCCGACTCGCGGGACAACGCACCCACGGTGTCCACATCTGCCAGGCGGATCACCCCACCAGACAATCCCGGAATCCCTCCTCCAGCATGGCCCGGTCGAGATGCCGGCCAATGAAGACGAGGCGGTTCGCGGGCTCATCGTCTCCCCAGGGATCGCCGAAATCGCCGCTGAAGAGCATGTGAACGCCCTGGAAGATGTAGCGTTGCTCCACGCTGTCGATCGCCAGCACGCCCTTCATCCGGAAGATGTCCGGCCCCTGCGCCAGCAACAGGCGCGCAATCCAGGCGTTCAACCGGTCGAGGTCCAGCAGTCCCGGAATCGCGATGCCGACCGAGGAGACCTCCTCATCGTGGGAATGCTGATGCCGGAACGCGCGCGTCGCCAGCGGCGGATGGGCATGGAGGTCCCCGCCGGCATCGGGATGGGCGACGCTCAGCGGAATCTCTGTCGCCGGGATGTCGCCCAGGATCAGGAGCGCATCGCCCTCCGCCCGACCGATCCGATAGCGATCCTCGGCTCCGGACGCGGGAAGGTGAAGTTCGACCAGCATCCGCAAGGGGATCGTCTCCCCGGCGTGGACGTGGGTCGCCTCGCCGGACCAGGCGATGGTCGCATCGCGGAGCGCACCGGCGAAGGGATCGTCCACCCGGGCCGAAACCGGCGCGAGGTACAGCTGGACGTGCTCGCCATCGCCGTGGTGATGATGATGGTGATGAGCGTCATGGTCTTCACCGCTACCGCCACCGCCACCGCAGGAGCAGGTCTCGCCCTCAGCGTGGTGGTGGTGATGATCGTGGTCGGCGTGGAGGTGGTCGTGGTCGTGGTCGTGGGGATGATGGTCGTCGGGTGTCGGTCCGCCGAGTTGAAGCACTGACCCCATGTCCACGGCATAGGTGCCGCCGCACACGAACGGGTATTCCGGTTCCAGCAGCGCCGGGTCGACCTCCAGCGCGCGTTCGAGGTTGAACCCGTCGATGTCCAGGATCGCGTCGAGGTCGACACCCGCGTTGCGAGCGCGGATGATCCGCGTCCCGGCGTTGATCGCCCGAATCCTCCCCTCCACTGCATCGGCCTCCTCCGGCGCGACCAGGTCGATCTTGTTGAGGACGATCGCATCGGCGAAGGCGATCTGCTCCTTCGCCTCCGGGCTGGTGTCGAGGTGCTGAAGCAGGTGCTTCGCATCGACGACCGTCACCACGGCGTCGAGCCGCAACCCATCGGCCAGCTCCGGATCGACGAAGAAGGTCTGGATCACCGGCCCCGGATCGGCGAGACCGGTCGTCTCGATCACGATGGCGTCGAAGGGCTCCGGAAAGCGAATGAGCGCCCCGAGGATGCGCATCAGGTCCCCACGCACGTTGCAGCAGATGCAGCCGTTGTTCATCGAGAAGAGTTCTTCCTCGGCGCCGATCACCAGCTCCTGATCGACCCCGATCTCCCCGAACTCGTTCTCGATCACGGCGATCCGCTTGCCGTGCTGCTCGTGGAGGATGCGGTTGAGCAGGGTCGTCTTGCCCGCGCCGAGAAACCCGGTGAGCACCGTTACCGGGATGCGCGTATCGAGATCATCGACAGGCCCGGGAGCGTCGCGCGAGGTGCCGGTCGTGGTGGTGGTGGAAGCCGTTTTCGTCGTGGATGCGGCCATGATGCGATCCCCCTTGCCTACAGTACGTCGTCCAGCGTCTTGCCGTGCGCCTTCAGCGCCGCGACCAGCCCGCCGTGCTTGTCGATCGTGCGCAACCCCGCGGCGGAGAGCGGTATGCGGACGAAGCGGTCCAGCTCCGGGACCCAGATGCGATGCTGCTGGACGTTCGCGCGGTAGACGCGGTTCGTGCGGCGCTTGGAGAACGAGACGTTGTTGCCGAAGGTGGTCTTGCGCCCAGTGAGCGCGCAGGAGCCGGCCATGATGATCCTTCCGGAGTGGGGCGGGAGCGGAACGGGGACGCTGCACGGCGAGGGAGAGCCCCACACGGCGTCCGGTTGCCAATCATATCGATACCATGTATCATTATGCAAGCAGGCCGGGATCAGTCCTCCCGGCCCTCGAAGGAGATCCACTCATGGCACGCAGAAAAGCAGACCGCCTCCCGGTGACGATGCAGAGCACCGAGAGCCCGCATCGCTACCTGACCGAGAAGAACCGCAAGAACGATCCGGCACGGCTCGAACTGCGCCGCTACGATCCCACTCGGAAGCGCCACGTCCTCTACCGCGAAACCCGGTAGCGATCGGCACTCCCCTCCGGAAGGAGCCCCCGTGAAGGTCCTCAACTCCCTCCGCTCCGCCAAGAAGCGGGGCACCGGCACCCAGCTGGTCCGCCGCCGCGGGCGCGTCTATCTCATCAACAAGCGCAACCCGCGCCTGAAGGCCCGGCAGGGCTGATCCCCCGCCATCCACCAGCACTGCCCCGGTGTCGGGAACCCGACACCGGGGCAGTGCTGTTCCCGCGAGCGGATCGCGCGATCCGTGCATCCCTCACGTGGCACGAGCGGCGTCTTCTGGTACCCTGTCGCCCACGAACCAGGAGCCACATCGACCGCCGTCCGGGAGTGCTGCCGCTCCCTCCGCGACGCAGGGAGCATCCCGCCGCATGACCTCGCCCGCCGCTTCACCCCATCGTCCTCTCCGGCTTGGCGTGAGCTTCCGCCTCCCGGACGATCCCTTCCCCTACGAGCGCACCGCGGCCTGGATCGCCGAGCACGCCTTTTCCGGCGTCATGCTTGGCACCGACCCCGACTGGACGGACGCCGAGACAGCGCAGGTCGGCGAGGTCTACGCCCAGCAGGGACTGGAGATTTTCGAGGTCGCCGCCTCCACCAGCGTCATCGACCGCGACGAGGGGAAGCGCCGCCGGAACATCGACGCCATCAAGCGCCGGATGCGGCAGGCGGAGCTGGTCGGCGCCCGCTGCGTGGCCTCCACCAGCGGCACCGCCAACGAACCCTCCCCCCACCCGGAGACGCGCACGCCAGCCTCGTGGGCGATGCTGATCGCCGCCATCCGCGAGATCCTGAGCGTCACCCCCGAGGGTGTCTCCTTCTGCATGGAGGCCTGGCCGCCCACGCTCGTCTACGACATCCCCACCTACGAACACTTCTTCGCGGAGATCGACGACTCCCGCGTCGGCATGATCTTCGACCCCGCCAACCTGGTCACGACCGATACCTACTTCGCCACCGGCACGCAGATCGACGAGACCTTCGATGCCCTGGGCGATCGCTTCGTCGCGGCACACTGCAAGGACATCGAGTGGGTCTCCGGCTTCTCGCAGACCGCCCTCAAGGAGGTCGTTCCGGGCCGCAGCGTGCTCGATTACGGCACCTTCCTCCGCCGCACCGCCGCGCTCGGCCACGAGATGCCGCTCATCATCGAGCACCTCGCCGATCCGCTCGAAGTCGAGGAGGCCGCCGCGCACATCCGCGCGGTCGCGTCCGAGACCGGGCTGTCCTTCGCCTGATCCGCCCGGAGGCAGTGCCGATGGCATCGACATCCACACCACCGGTCACGAGCATCCTCATCGGCGCAGGCGGTTTCGGCGGCGTCTGGGTCCGCGCCTTCCTGCCCGCCATGATCGCGGATGACCGACTGCGTATCGTCGGGCTCGCGGACGTGAACCCGGCGACCCTCGCCGCCGCCGGGGACCTGCTGGACGTGCCGGAGGACGCCCGGTTCACCGATCCGCTGGCGCTGATCGCCGCGACCGATGCCGAGGTCGCCTTCGTCGTCATCCCGCCCGCCGCCCGCACACCCGTCGTCCGGGCCTGCGCGGACCGCGGCATCCACGTCCTCTGCGAGAAACCGATCGCCGCCTCCTGGGACCAGACGCTGGAGATCGGCCGCATCGCGCGGGACGCGGGCATCAAGTTCGCGATCATGCAGAACTACCGGGAGCAGAATCGCATCCGCACCCTGAAGGCCGTGATGCAGCGTCCCGAACTCAGGGAGGTGAACCTGATTGCCTGCCGGTTCGCGGTGAACTACACGATCGAGACGGCAGGCGGGGCCTTCCGCCACCAGATCCCGGATGCGTTCATCTACGAGGGCGCGGAACACCATCTCGACCAGCTTCGCAATCTCACCGGCGCGGAGGCGGCGTGGGTGCAGGGCTTCCAGTGGGGCACGCCCTGGAGCACCTTCGGCGTCCCGACCTGCCTGGCGCTCCTGATCCGGATGACCGACGGCACGATGGTCCAGTACGAGATGAACCACATCGAACGCGGGCACCAGAACGGCTGGCACGAGGAGGCCTACCGCGTCTCCACTGCTGGCGGCACCCTGACGCTCGATGCGGACAATGTGATCCGCCTCGCCCGCGATGTGCCGGGCCAGGGCGAAGCAACGGTGGCGTTCGAGCCGGTCGACGGCGGCCCGGAGGAACACCTCGCCCTGATCGGCGCCTTCCTCGATTGGGTGACGGGAGGGGACGCCCCGTTCAACACGTTCGCCGACAACGTGAAGACAATGGCGCTCACCTTCGCCGCCGTCGAGGCGACGCACACCGGGACCCGGGTCGATGTCCAGGCGATGCTGGATCGCGCGGTTGCCGCCGGGGATCTCTGAATCGGGACATCCGTAACGACGTACGTACCTGAATGGAGGACGATGATGCCGGTGATGCGAACCCCTGCGGATCAGCCCGGATGGGTGCGCTGGTCCAACTTCGGCTTCGGGACGGTGACGGATGCGGACGCGTTCGATCGCCACTTCCACGATGCCGACGAATACTGGATCATCCTCTCCGGACGCGCACGCGTGTTCAGCGAGGGCGTCGAGTACGAGGTCGGTCCCGGCGACATCCTCTGCACCCGGATGGGTGACGAACACGACATCCTGGAGATTCTCGACGGCCCGCTGGAGACATTTTGTTTCGAGGACGAGCTTATGGGCCACACACGGCCGGGGCACCTGCACCACCACCCGCAGGACGCGCCGTAATGGGCAGACCGGACAGGGAGGTCCGCAGCATGGTCACCATCGCACTGATCGGCACGCTCGATACGAAGGGCCACGAATACGGGTTCGTCCGCGACCGCATCCGCGACCAAGGGGCGGACGCGCTGCTGATCGATACCGGCACGCTCGGCACGCCGCTCGTAGCAGCGGACGTCACGCGGGAGGAGGTCGCCGCGGCCGCCGGAACCACCGTCGATGCGCTCGCCCAGCAGCGCGACCGCGACGGAGCCATCGCCACGATGGGCGCCGGGGCGCGGGAGATCGTGACGCGCATGGCCGGCGAGGGCCGCATTCAGGGCGTGCTGGCGCTCGGCGGATCGAGCGGGTCGACGCTCGCCGCGACCGTGATGCAGGCGCTGCCGATCGGCTTCCCGAAGCTGATCGTCTCCACACTCGCATCCGGCGACACGCGGGCCTACGTCGGCAACGTCGATATCGCGATGATGTCCTCCATCGTCGACATCTCCGGCCTGAACCGCCTCTCCGAACCGATCCTCGCCAACGCTGCCGGCGCGATCGTCGGCATGGCGGAGGCGCACGCCACTTTCACCCCGTCTGCCGCCGCCAGACCCCTGATCGGCGCCACGATGTTCGGCGTCACCACGCCGGCGGTCACGGCCGCGCGCGCGCGCCTGGAGGAGCAGGGCGACGAAGTGCTCGTCTTCCACGCGACCGGGGTCGGCGGCGACACGATGGAATCGCTGATCGCATCGGGCGTCATCACCGGCGTCCTGGACCTGACGACCACGGAGTTCGCGGACGCCCACATCGGCGCCACGCTCCCGGCCGGACCGGATCGTCTCCTGAGCGCCGGGCGCGCGGGCTACCCGATGGTCGTCTCGCTCGGCGCACTGGACATGGCCAACTGGGGACCGATGGAGTCCGTGCCCGACCGCTTCCGCGACCGCACCCTCTTCCGCCACAATGCCAGCGTCACCCTCATGCGCACGACGCCAGAGGAGAACGCCGCCATCGGCTGCGAGATCGCCGCTCGCCTCAACCAGGCAACCGGTCCGGTGACGGTCTTCATCCCCCGCGGCGGCGTCTCCGCGATCGATGTACCCGGTGCGGCGTTCCACGATCCGGAGGCGGATGCCGCCCTGATCGCGGCGCTGAAGGAGGCGCTCGATCCGCGCATCCGCGTGATCGAGCGGGACGAGGACATCAACGACCCCGGCTTCGCCGTCGCCACGGCCGAGGAGCTTCACCGTCTCTACGAAAGAACGTAACGATCCACCGATCAATCGAGGAATCCAAAGATGCGGCCCTCGCATCTATGGAGACAATGAAAGGGACCAGTACGCACATGGCTGTAAGCCGAACCGAGATCCTGAACCGTCTTCACGAGCAGATCGAACGCGGCCAACCCATCCTCGGCGCGGGGGCCGGCACCGGCCTCTCCGCCAAGTGCCTGGAAGCCGGCGGCGTCGATCTCATCGTCATCTACAACTCCGGGCGTTTCCGGATGGCCGGGCGGGGGTCCCTCGCCGGGATGATGCCCTACGGCGACGCCAACGCCATCGTCGTGGACATGGCGTCGGAGGTGCTGCCGGTCGTGAAGGAGGTGCCGGTGCTGGCCGGTGTCTGCGGCACCGATCCCTTCCGCCTCATGCCCGTCTTCCTGCGCCAGATCCGCGACATGGGCTTCTCCGGCGTCCAGAACTTCCCGACCGTCTGCCTCTACGACGGGATCTTCCGCACGAACCTGGAGGAGACCGGCATGGGTTACGCGCTGGAGGTCGACATGATCCGGGAGGCGCGGGCGCTGGACCTCTTCACCTCGCCGTACGCGGCGACCGTCGATGAGGCCGAGGCGATGGCCGCTGCCGGCGCCGATATCGTGGTCGCCCACATGGGGTTGACCTCCTCCGGGTTGATCGGCGCGGGCACCACGATGTCGATGGACGACGCCGTGTCGCGGGTGAAGGCCATCCACGACGCCGCGAAAGCCATCCGCGACGACGTGATCGTGCTCTGCCACGGCGGCCCGATCGCCCAGCCGGAGGACGCGCAATACGTCCTGGACCGGGTGCCGGGCATCGCCGGCTTCTACGGCGCCTCCAGCATCGAACGCCTCGCCTCGGAGGTCGCCCTGATCGAGGCCACGCAGCGCTTCAAGCAGACGCACTTCGCCGGTGCGTGACGGGTGCCATCCCACGAAAGGAACGAACGCATGACTGCCTCCGATGACAAGCTCGCCACCGACCAGCCGATCGACCGCAACGCCCTGCCCACCGACCAGTACGACTGGGGCATCATCAAGTGGCTGGTGAACCCGGAGCAGCCGGGCGGCGCCGTGATGACGATGGGCGAGGTCGTCCTCCTGCCCGGGCAGGGGCACAGCCGGCACAACCATCCGGACGCCGAGGAGATCCTCTACGTCGTCTACGGCTCCGGCGTGCAGATGGTGGACGACGACGAGCCCTTCCCGATCCGCCCCGGCGACGCGATCTACGTCCCGCAGGCCGTTTTCCACTCCACGCAGAACACCGGCTGGGAGCCGATGAAACTGGTGGCGATCTACAACCCCGGCGGTTCCGAGAAGGGGCTGCGGGAGTTGCCCGACTTCCGGCAGTACGCCCCCGGCGAGACGCCGAGATTCGGCTAGCCGGAATCCAGCAGGCCGTCCGCCTGCCTCGTCGTCGCTGTCGCCGCGAGGGCGCATGCACCGCGTTGGTCCGGCGAGGACACGTCGTTTCCACGAGTCGTCAGCAGGCCGGTCGGCATCCCCCGACCGGCCTGCTGCCCCGTCTCGCGCGGGCGGGTAGACTCGGCCCCACGGGTCCCCGACCGATCGGCCTTCGCGATGGATTCCCACATGCACGCATCCCGGTTCGATGCGCTCACCCGCGCACTCGCCGCCAGCACGCGTCGTCACACCACGCGCCGACCTTCCCCGACTGGTCAGGCGGGGAAGACGCCTCATTCAGTGCCCGCCGACCTCCAGGGGCGGGTGCCCGGGAGCCTGGTCGCCAGCGAGGAGATCACGGCCACCGACGATCCGGACTTCCCACCGGGTGCCCGCGCTTGGCGCGTCACCTACGTCTCGACCGGCCGCGACAACACCGAGAAGACGCTCGTGCGGGGCATCGTGGTCGCGCCAGCGGACCTCGCGATGCTGTCGCGCGACCGCAGTGGCCATTCGGGCCGGATGGTCGCCTGGACACACGGGACGCTCGGGGTGATTCCTCGCTGCCAGCCCTCCGCCAATCCGGCCCTGGAGATCTGGGGACCGCCGCCGTTCGGCATCAACACCGTCAATTGGGGAAGCGAGACGCGCGGCGACGCCCACGCCGGCAAGCCCGAGGACGGCATGCTCGCCGGGATGATCGCCCGGGGCTGGGTCGTCACCGCCACCGACTACGCCGGCGGCATCGGCGATGACCGGCTTCAGCCCTTCGTGATCGGCAAGATCGAGGCAGCTAACGCGGTCGACAACCTTCGCGTGGCCCACCAGTTGCTGGCCTCCCTCGAATCCACCCTTCCCGATACCTGGGAGACGGTCGTCTGGGGTCACTCACAAGGCGGCCACGCCGCACTCTGGACCGGCCAGCTCCTGGAAGCCTACGACGAGGCAACCCGAACACCGGATGGACCCACGTTTCGCCTGGCGGGCGTGGTGGCTGAAGCCCCGGCGAGCAACATCCTCGTCACGCCGGACGCGCAGGGAGCGGGCGCCATCGGGTTCGGCCTCTTCGACTGGGTGGCGCACACCGAACTGCAACTGACCGGGCAGCCTGCCGCGATGCCGATCGCGCCCTTCTTCTTCTCCTACGTCCTCGGCGCATGGGCGGACCATGCCAGCGGCCCCCTGCCGGCCAACGACCAGATGCCCGCCTTCCCGGCCAGTGGACCACTCGACCCATCGGCGATCCTGACGCCAG
>JBQCJS010000654.1:0-4885 GCA_051952485.1 Thermomicrobiales bacterium
AGTCCGTCTCGCTTTGGCTGGCATTGCGCAGAGATCTCGGCGAACCAGTGGTCCAAGGGTTCGCCCTACGAAGTGGTTCGACCGGAACGCCCGCCGATCCGGCCGTTTGTAGGGGCCCGTCGCGCTGCGGCCTTCATGTCGGCCCGACCACGTGAGCACAATGCCAGGCAAGGCGAGACAATCCACTGAGCGTAGCCGAAGGGCTCGGGATGCCATCAGAAGGGGCGCGTAGCGGCAGGGTGATGGTCCGATTTCCGCATACGGCTTGTCGGCTTATTGGCGTTTCCGGAGTTTCGGGGTCAGAGGCATCGGGGCTCGCTCGCGGGCAACAGGGATTCGCAGAACGCGTCCAGCCACCAGACGACATCGTGCTCCGGCGTGACCTGGCAGAACGTCATCCCGAGCTTCCCGGCGATGGGAGCGGTATCGGGGCTGTCATCCACGAGGAAGACGGGTGTCCCCGGCGCGAGGCCGGCGAGAAACGCCCCGAAGAAGGGCGATCCGTCCGCGGCATCCAGCGGATCGGCCTTCAGCGCCCCAAGCTCCGCCGAGTTCAGGATCGGGTCGAACACGGCGTCGAGACCCAGCGCCGGAACCGTCCAGCGCGAGAACGTGTCCATGTTGTCGGTCGCGATCCCGACACGCACGCCGCTGGCACGCAGCCGGGCAACACGCGGCAGGACCTCCGCCGAGACCAGCGGCATGCTGGCGCAATGCTCCGCCAGGCCGTCCAGCGCCAGATCCGGATCGATGCCCGCCATCGGGGCCACCACCGCGATCACGTCCTCGGCTGCCATCTCGCCCCGCATCCAATGGCCAACGAGGCGATGCTCGCTCGTCGCGAACAGGGCGCGGGAGAGCCGGCCCGCTGCATCGTGCAGCGAGGCGTCCCCAGACGTGGCCCAGTGGTCCCAGAAACGCGAATGGGAGAGGGTCCGATACCAGTCCAGGAGGATGACGGCGTCCGTCACCTCAGGCGATGGCCCGGAACCAGCTGATCAGCCGCCCATCGAGGATGCGATGCATGGCCAGCATCGGCGGCACATCGCCCAGCAACAATTCCGGCTGCGCACCGGACAACTCCGCATCCAGCCGCAGGCCGGACTGGATCGCCGGTCCCACCACGAGCGGCTTCCCGGCAAAACTGGTCATCAGCCCGGCGTGGATATGTCCTGCCACCACGCCGATGACCCGGGGATCGTCGCGAACCAGGTCCTCCAGCGCACCGACATCGCGCAGGCAGAGCTGGTCCATGATGGCGTGCCCGATCGTCGTTGGCGGATGGTGCAGCGCCACCAGGACCCGCGCATCGGACGGCAGCGCGGCGATCTCCTCCGTCACTTCCGCGACGGGCTCCTGGTCCAGCGACCAGCCGTTCTCCTCGCAATCGGAGGAATCCAGGGGCGCGATCCAGACCCGGTCCGCCACCGGCACCAGCCAGGTGCCGGGCGTCGACGCCTGGGCGGGATTGCGGTCCCAGCCGAAGATCGTGTCGAACGCATCGAGATCGTCGGCGTTCCCGGGAACGGCGATGAGGGGTGCCATCGGCGCCAGGCGATCGCGGATCAGGCGGTAATCCTCCTGCGTGCCCGCCCCTTCCTCGACCAGGTCACCCGTCAGCAGGATGGCAGCCAACCCCGGCCGCAACGTTCCCAGCCAGTCTGCCACGCGCTCGAAGCGTTCCCGGGCCCCGTCCGAGCCGTCCAGGTGTATATCCGTAATCTGGGCGACCCACACCATTCACGCGCTCCTTCGGCGACTGCCACAATGTCTTACGTGCAATTATTCACGATGCGAGGCTGGCCTGCCACGCAAGGGAAAGGGCGCCCCTGGGTGGGCGCCCTTTCGCACAAGCAGGATGCGGGCCGGGAATCGGTCGCATGGACACGGCCCGGATGCGGCCTCGCCCCTGCGACGTTCCGGCCCCTCGCCCATGTCCGGGCGATGCGCTAGAGGCGCTGGTATTCCTCGAGATCCAGCACGAAGACGGTCGCGGCTGCGGGCTGCGTGGCGCCGGAACCGGCGGGCGCGGCCGCCGAGCGGGCATGCTGGCGGATCAGGTCGAGCACCCGGTCCACCTGGTCCTCGTCCGCGCCGATCATCAGCGTGGTGTTCCCCCGGCGCAGGAATCCGCCGGTGCTGGCCAGTCGCGTCGCCCGGAACTCGTCTTCGAGCAAGGCGTCGACGACCGCATCGGCATCCTCATTCTGAACGACCGCGATGATCAGCTTCTTCATGGATGTCTCTCCATCGTGTGCAACCACAATCCCCACCGCCTGCGCCGCAGGCGATGCTCACGGGTCCCACCGCGATTGACGACGTCACGGGGCAGGATGCTCGTGCGCCCGATGCATTCGACCGGGGTGCTGGCGACATCCTACCCCATTCCGCACGATTGCGGCCTGACCGTTTCCCGCGATCGGGACCCGATCGTGCCTCATCGCCCGGCGCGGATGCGTTCCCGGTCGAGGTAGCCCTGCAGCATCACCGCCGCCGCCATCGCATCCACCTGCTGCTTCCGCTTGTCCCGGCGCACCCCGCTGGCGATGAGGTGCTGCTCCGCGATGGAGGTCGTCATCCGCTCGTCCCAGTAATCCAGCGGCACACCCAGCTCCGCCCGGATGCTCTCGGCATAGGCGCGGATGGAGGCAGCCTGCGGCCCCTCCCGCCCGGAGAGGCTGGTCGGCATCCCGACGATCACGCGCACGATGCCGTAGCGCTCGATCAGGGCGAGCACATCCTTCACGACCGGCCCCTGCCGGGGGACCATCGTCAGCGGGCTGGCGATCATGCCCAGCTCGTCGCTGATCGCCACCCCGATCCGCCGCTCCCCGAGGTCGAGGCCCAGCATGCGGCCCGGCATCGCGCCGGCCTGCCGACCGCTCATGTGCCCGACCCGTCGCCGGGCGCCGGAGAGGCCTCCGGCGAGCCCGCCGGGGCGTTCGTGGCGCCGGAAAGCGAGGAATCGACCACCACGGTGATGCGGCTGTCCGCCTGCGGCATTCCCTGCGGCCACCAGCCTGGCGCGTGGGAGAAGGAGACGGACGCCAGCGCCGGGTTTCCGGCCGCGATCTGCTGCGCCTCGTCCCAGCCCTTGCCGGCGATCTGCGTGCGCAACGCATCCTGCGCGGCCTGATCGAACGTCGCCTGCGCGACCCCGGTGGCCGTCACCCGGTACTGGATGCTGTCGGATGCCTCGGCCAGCACCTCCGGCTCACCGAGCGCGACGGAACCCGCGACCAGCCCATACCCCTGCGGCACACTCGGCGCCATCTGCTGCGCCGCGACTTCCCTGGATTTTGCCTCGACATCGGCCTTGCGGTAGATGAGGCCGGTCACGGCCACCGTCCCCTGGAGCGTCACGGTATCCGCGGCATCGCCGGCCTTCTGCTGCACGGTGTACTGGGGCGTCTCCGGCTGCACCGATTGGGCGACGATGTTCTGGCCGTCGGTGAGCGTGCTCTCCCAACCCGCCGCGGCGGCCTTCGGGAGATTGGCGTTCAGCTCGCTCTCCAGCTTGTCGATATCGGCCTGGGCGACCACGGTCGTCTCGGAGTCGGTGCCCCCTTCGATCGCCCCGTCGCGATTGCTGAAGAAGATCCCGAGCGTGTCGATCTTGCCGGTGAGGTATCCCTGCGGCTGGTTGCCGGTGGTTCCGGCCTGCTCCGCCTTCACCGCGACCGTCGTCTCGCCCGGCCCGTCGCCGTTCGCGGCGGGAACCTCGACCTCGGCGGTCGTCGTGTAGCCGATATCGGCGTGATTGGCGAGGCGCGTCCCGGCCGGAACCTTGATCGCCGCCGAACCCGGATTGCGCAGGACCACCGTGCCGGACGCGGAATCGAGCGGGACGGCCTTCTTCCCGGTCGCTGGCGTCGTGATCGTGAACGGCACGGTCGCGGCCCCCTGCGTCGCCGGCAGCGAGAAGACGGCATCGGAGGGCAGCGTCGCGCCCTCGGCGGCAACGGTGTAGACGAAGCTGGTGGAGAGCGATGTTTCCTTCAGCCGCGCGGTGACGGTGACGGAGGGCATGAAATACCAGCCCGCCGCCCCGCCGATCAGCGCCAGCACCAGCAGCGCCGCGATGATCCGCCCGATGGTGCGGGGATTCCAGAACGGCTCCGGCTCGTCCAGGTAGTCGAGGGCGGAGACCGTTTCCTCCCCGGCGGCCCCGCCCGGGAGGTCCGCCGCACCGGGCGCGGTCGAGCCGAGCCGGCGCCGGGTCGGACGAGTGGTCGTGGACGTGGACGTGGCGTCCAGCCCCGTGGATGCGGGCATCCGCGAGGCGTCGATCGGCTTCTTCGCCTCGTCGTCCCTGGCGCGGGACTTCCAGGTCCCGAATGCCTTGGACGAGCCCAGCGCGGTCGGTTCCGGCCGCCAGCCATCGGTCTCGGACGGCTTGTGCGCCAGGGTCGTCAAACCGAGCATCGAGGCGAGCTGGGCGCGCAACGGATCGTCGGTATCGAGCGACAGCGTGATGCGCGACTGGTCCGTGATCTCCTTCAGCGTCCGGAATTCGGACGCCGTCAGCAGCAGCGCGCTGTGATCGGGGATCTCCAGGACCACCGCCCGGTTCGGGACCGCCCGCAGGCGATCCAGCAACTCGGGCAGCGATTCGTGCGCCTCGATCCGCAGGCGAACCTGCGCGCGCTGGGGTGATGGATCGGTCATCGGCCTATCGTATCCTGCGGCCACCGGGCGCGAGCGTGCGCCCGGTGGACGATCCAGGGTTGGAGGTGGAGTCGCATCGGGAAGACGGTCACGAGGCGACCGGCGCCGCGGCCAACGCGGTGGCAAGCACATCGTCCACCGCCGCCAGTGCCGCGTCCACGCCATCCGCGGACTTGCCACCCGCCTCCGCCAGTTCGGGCCGGCCACCGCCGCGCCC
>JBQCJS010000655.1:0-5365 GCA_051952485.1 Thermomicrobiales bacterium
GATCACCGACGCCCCGTTGGCCCAGAGCGCCGAGAGGATCGTGTTCGTCGAATCGAGATCGTTGGAAAACCCGATCGCCAGCGGGATTCCCTGTGTCTGCCAGATCGCCTGCGATCCCGCGTCGAGATCCGGCCAGCTGAGCGGCCCACTCGCCAGGTGGATCGTTTCCCACATCGACTGGCGGTAGAAGATGGCCAATGGCGCATAGCCGTGGACGAATCCGTATGGTCGTCCACTCACCGGATCGAGTCCGTCCACCTGGCAGAACCCGAGCGGCGCGCCGTGACGAGTACTCGCTTCGGCCAACAGGTCGGAGAGGTCCGCGAGCTCCCGCGCGTACATCGGCAACGGGGCAATGTGCTCGATCAGATCGTGTCCGGCGCCGAGTTCGAGTTCGGTCTTCAAGGCGTGGGGGATGGTCGCGCTGTCCGTGGAGTCAACCGAGACGGCCACCTGGTTCTGTTGGCCCCATTGCGTGGCAAAGTTGCGTAGCCAGTTCTCCGCATCGACAACGGGGTGATTCCCGATGAGGATCCGCAACGAGGTTCCGGCAATCGGTCGCGTCGGGGCCGTTTGGGCAGCCGCTGCGGCCACGCTAGTCGGATCCCCGGCCGCGATCGCCGCTGCACCGGACGCAAGCATGCCCAATCCCGCCCGGGTCACGGCACGCCGGGTCAGGGCATGACGGAAACCGGATCCAGCAGAGTGAGCACCAGGAGTGAATCGGACCACGCGGACAATCCTCCAGTCAACACACACCGCCACCGCAGACCAATGACGCCAGGATCCCCACCGCGAAGTCTAGCGCACCCGTCGCAGCCAGCAAATCCGCGTCGTTTCGCCCCGATTCTTACCCCGAGGGCGTGAACATACGGTACCATTGCGTCCTACAGGAGGGGGTCCGCAAGGTGGAGGTGCTGAGGCTGGCACACCTCCAACAGGTGGAACATGTCTGACGGTGAAAACCGCCGCCCAACTGAACAACCCGCATCCGACGAGCGCGAGGGGGATGCCCCTGGCATCTTTGCTATGCGTCCGGTGCCTCGACCGCTCTCACCGCTCGTCGGCCGGGAACGCGAGGTCACCGAGGCCCTGTCACTCTTGCGGCAAAAGGATGTGCGTCTTCTCACCCTGACGGGACCAGGAGGCGTCGGCAAGACACGCCTTTCGCTGGAGATCGCCCACCGCATTTCCGACCAGCGTGTCGCTGGCATGGTGTTCGTAAACCTCACCACGATCACCGATCCCGATCTCGTCCTGCCCGCGATCGCCAGCGCCTGGGGCATCAGCGCGGGGGACACGGTCACCCTGGAATCCCGGCTCATTACCGCGATCGGTTCCACCGACGGTGTAATGATCCTCGACAATTTCGAGCAAGTCATCGCCGCTGGTCCGTTGCTGGTACCCCTGCTCTCGGCATGCCCAAACCTCACCGTGCTGGCGACGAGTCGGATGCCCCTCCATATCAGCGGGGAGCAGGAACTGATCGTCCCACCCCTCTCTGCGCCCCGCCAGGGTTTGTCCGCCTCACCCTCCGAGATCGCCTCCAGCGAGGCGGTGGAACTCTTCGTCCAACGCGCCCAGGCCGCCCGTCGCGATTTCACCCTCACGCCCCAGACCGCCCCGATCGTCGCCGAGATCTGTGCCCGCCTCGATGGCCTCCCCCTCGCCATCGAACTCGCCGCCGCCCGCTCCAAGCTCTTCTCCCCCGCCGCCCTCCTCCAGCGCCTTGCCGACCGCATGGGGTTGCTGACCGGCGGTCCTCGCGATCTCCCGGCCCGCTTGCAAACGATGCGCGATGCCATCCAGTGGAGCTACGACCTCCTCAGCCCTGCCGACCAGGCCGCCTTCCGCCGCCTCGCCCTCTTCTCCGGCTCCTTCTCCCTCGATGTCGCGATGGAGATCGCCGGCGACGACACCTTCGATGTCCTGGAAGGCGTCTCCTCCCTCATCGACAAGAGCCTGGTCCTGCGCGCCGATCGTGAGGATGGCACGTCCCGCTTCCGGATGCTGGAGACCATCCGCGAGTTCGGCCTCGTCCAGCTTCACGAGTCGGGCGACTACCCGCGCGCCAGCGAACGCTTCCTCGCCTACTACGCCGACCTGGCCAAGGCATCTGTCCTCGCGATGGTCGGCCGGGAGCAGACCGCCTGGATGCAGAACCTCGACGACGAGGTTGCCAACCTGCGCCTGGCCATGGAGATCGCCCTGGAAGGGGGCGAGGTCCACGCCGCGCAGGGGCTGCAGATCGCGTCCGGGCTCTGGCGCTTCTGGCTGAGCCGGGGCCAGATCAGCGAGGGGCACGACTGGCTGGTCCGCATGCTGGTACTGCCGGCCCCCTTCCCGCCCGCGCTGGAAGCCGAAGCCCGCAACAACCTCGGGAACCTGAACCTCGAACTCGGGCACCTCGAACTCGCCCGGGAGCAATACCTCCTCAGCCGCGATCTCTATGAATCGATTCCGGACGACCTGGGTATCGCCGACGAACTGAACAACCTCGGCCTGGTGGAACTGCTCCAGGCCCGGTTCGACGCCGCCCGCGATCACCTGGAGGAGAGCCTGCGCGTCCGCCGCGCCGCCGGCGACGCCCTCGGCCTGCCCTCCACCCTCAGCAACCTCGGCGACATCGCCATCGTCGCCGAGGACCTGGACACCGCCGAACGCTACTTCCGCGAGGGATACAACGTCCGCCGCGAGATCGGCAACAAACGCGGGCTCGCCCTCTCCTGTCACAGCCTCGCCTTCGTCGCCTGGTATCGCGGCAACCTGGCGGAGGCCTATCGCTGGATCGACGAGGGGGACCGCTACGCTCACGAGCTCCAGGATGCCTACGCCCTCGCCATCCTCCAGGTCGATCGCAGCCTGATGCTCATCTCCGAACACCGGCTCGAAGCGGCGCTCGACCTCCAGGTCACCGCCCTGCACTCGCTGCTCAAGATCGGCTCCCAGCGCATGATCGCGGAGACCCTGGACGCCATGGCCGGCGCCTGCATCGCCGCCCGCCGGTACATCCTCGGCGCCCGCCTCCTCGGCAAGGCCCGCGCCCTGCGCGACGATCACGCCATCTCCATCTCCAGCCGCAGCCGCCGCGATCTCCAGGATCTCCAGGCCCAGCTCAGCCTCGCGCTCGGCCCCAGCTTCGAGGAACACTTCGAGCACGGCCGCCGCGACAGCAGCACGGCGATCTACGACGATGCCTTCGCCCTCCTCGACGATCTGCGCGCCCACGGCATCCCGGACGATATCCCCGCCATCGATCCCAGCTCCCTCCCGCAGGTCGACGAGGAGGCGATCGAACGGTTCGGCATCACCTCCCGCGAGCGCGAGGTCCTCTCCCTGCTCGTGCGCGGCATGAGCGACAAGGAGATCGCCGACCAGCTCTACATCAGCCCGCGCACCGCCATGACCCACGTCAGCAAGGTGCTCGGCAAGCTGGGCGTCAACAAGCGCGCCGCCGCCGCCAGCATCGCCGTGCGCGAACGCCTGGTCGATCCCTCCGCGCCGCTGCCCGGCGACTGACCGGGACCTTTCGCGATCCGCGATTCGCGGATAGGGTGATCGCGACACGATCATCCCGTTCCACCGCGAAGGAGCCGCCCCCATGCAACTCACCACCGATATCCTCGACTGGCTGATCCGCCCGGAGGAATACGCCGATCGCGTCCGCCGCGTGCAGGCCACCCTCGCCGATCGCGGGCTGGACGCCCTCGTGCTCTTCCACCCGATCCGGATGGCCTACCTCACCGGCTTCTACCACCTCAGCACCGAACGCCCGATGGCCATCGTCGTCAGCGCGAAGCAGGATGGCCTCGGCGCGCTCGTCCCCTGGCTGGAACAGGAGCACGTCGCCAAGGCCACCGGCGTCACGAATGTCCGCGTCTATCCGGAGTATCCGACCGGCGGCACCCAGCACCCGCTGCTTCACCTCCGCGACCTGATGGCCGAGATGGGCCTCACCGGCGCCAACGCCGCCATCGGCTACGATTCCAACGGGTATCTCGACATCAACGGCTACGACGGCCCCACACTCGCCGAGGCCCTGGGCGACGGCGTGCGCACGGCGAAGGCGCGCGACATCGTCGACCGCATGCGCCAGGTGAAGAGCCCCGCCGAACTCCGCCTGATCGAGACCTCCGCGCTCTGGGGCAACCTCGCCCACCGCCTGATGCACGAGTCCGTCGCGCTCGGCCGCAACGCCCGCGACATCGGCACCGAGGCTTCCGCCGTCGCCAGCCGCATGATGGTCGCCGCCCTCGGCCCCGGCTACGCGCCGCTCACCGCCCCCCTTGGCAGCCTCCCGGCCACGGTGAACTTCACGGCCGGGGCGAACACCTTCCTGCCCCACGGCCTCGGCGATGCCGCCGGGCTCCGGCGCGGCGATGTCCTCGTCACCTACGCCGGTGCCGATGTCGGGGGCTATCAGTCGGAACTGGAGCGCACGATGATCGTCGGGGAGCCGAGCGATGCCTTCGTGACCCATTTCGACCAGATGCTCCAGCTCCAGCAGGCGGGCTTCGACGCCCTGCGTGTTGGCCGCACGCTCGCCGAGGCGGAGGAGGAGGTCTCCCGCGTCTACGCCGAACTCGGCGTCGGGGACCTCCAGCGCCACCATTCCGGCCACGGCATCGGCCTGGAAGGGCACGAATCGCCCTTCATCGACAAGGGCGACGACACCGTGATCGAAGCCGGCATGGTCTTCTCGGTGGAACCGGGCCTCTACGTGCCCGGCCTCGCCGGCTTCCGTCACTCGGACACCGTCGTGGTCACGGGGACCGGTGTCACCCGCCTCACGTTCTACCCGCGCGACCTCGACAGCATGACGATCCTGGTGTAACCGAGGTACGAGGCGAGAGAAAAGAGGAACGAGACGATGGGCCGGGCGTTGATGCGCCTCACCGACGAATGGAACCGTGAGCCCCGGGTCATGGCGGGGCGATCCTCGCCGTGGTTGCCGCGACGGGCGATCGCAAGGAGCGCCGCCCCGGGACATGATCGCCGGTACCTGACCACGAGACTGGAATTCACGGTATGGCGGCATTCACGCCGCCCGTCCCAGGCTCCGTCGTCGCGTCAGGTTGAGCGAAGCGAAACACCCCCGCGCGAAGCCGGACACCGAGACACGCGCAGGAGATGCGTCGCGCTCGGTACACCGACTCGCTTTAGCTGGCATGTGCAGGGTGGGTCGGGCCGCCATGAAGGCGGCAGCGCGACGGTTCCCCACAAACGACCGCGTTGGTGAATATTCGGTCGTACGTAGGGCGAACCCTTGTGGTTCGCCGGGACCTCAGCAGAGGACAAGTAAGGCGAGACGATCCATTCAGGACACCGTCTCGCTATCTCTGGCATGTGCAGGGAAGGCGGCAAA
>JBQCJS010000656.1:0-5664 GCA_051952485.1 Thermomicrobiales bacterium
TCTGGCCGGTGAGCCAGTCGAAGCCCTTCAGGTAGATGCCCGACTCGTCGATCGGCCCGACCACCTGGAGGTCGTGCACCTTCGATAGCGCGAAGTCCTCCTTGCCGCAGCCCGGCGCGATATGGACGAGGCCCGTTCCTTCCTCGGAGGAGACATCTTCCCAGGGGATGACCCGGTGCTGGACCTCGGCGTTCGCCGGCAGCTCGTCGAACGGACCCCGGTAGGTCTTGCCGACGAGATCCGCTCCCTTCACCTCGCCGACGATCTCGTGATCGCCCTTGATCGCCCGGGAGACCACATCCTTCGCGACATAATAGGTGCGGTCGCCCTGCTGGACCTTCGCGTAGGTGAGGTCCGGATGCACCGCCACAGCGACATTGGCCGCGAGGGTCCAGGGGGTCGTCGTCCAGACGAGCAACGAGGCATCCTCCCCGTCGATCGGGAAGGCGGCGTAGATGGACAGGTGCGTGCGCTCCTGGTACCCCTCGGTCACGATCTCGTGCTCGGAGAGCCCGGTGCCGCAGCGGGGGCACCAGGGCATGACGTCGTGCCCCTTGTAGATCCAGCCGCGCTCGTAGCAGGTCTTCAGGAAGTGCCAGATCGTGTAATTGTTCTCGTCGGACATCGTGTAGTACGAGTTGTCCCAGTCCATGAAGTACCCGAGGCGCTTCGACTGCTCGGTCTGCCGCTCGGAATACTTCCAGACCCGCTGCTTGCAGCGTTCGACGAACTCCGCGATCCCGAACGCCTCGATCTCGCGCTTGTTCTTGAGCCCAAGTTCCTTCTCGACCTCGACTTCCACCCACAAACCCTGGCAGTCGAACCCGTTCTGGAACCGCTGCTTCTTGCCCAGCATGGCGTTGTAGCGCTGGAAGACATCCTTGTAGGTGCGTCCCCAGGCGTGGTGCACGCCCATCGGGTTGTTCGCAGTGATCGGCCCATCGATGAAGGAGAAGCGCTCGTCGGAGCCGTCGTTGCGATGGAGATACTGGTCCACGATCCCGGCGGTGTACCACCAGTCGAGCAGGTCCCGCTCCATCTTCGGGAAGTCGACCTTGGTGGATACCTCGCGGAACGTGGTGGATTTGGTCGTCGTATCAGTCACAGGATGGTTCCTCGTCTGCGTCATGGTGGCCAGTGGGCGCGCGGCGTTGATGCGATGCCGTCTGAAAAACACGAACGCCCGTCCTCGAACAGAGGACGAGCGATGCCGCGGTACCACCTCAGTTGATCCGGCGTGTCGGACCCACCTCGACCCCGCGCAGGTGATACCTGCCGGGATGCTTCCGCGGTAACGGGCGGATCACGGTCGCGTCTAGTGGGGCAAAGCCCGTTCGGGCGACGGCTCGGGAACGATGTCCGGGTGCAGGTGCGGATGTCCGGCTTCCATCGTCCCGGACTTGCTGCGATCGCCCTGCAACGGCGCGGTTTCCGTCTGCGCCATCGGTAACGATGTCACCGGGAAGTGTAGCAGATGAGGGACAAGGGGAGAGAGGCGATGAGCGAGTGTTCCTGTGCCAGGTCGAGGCTCGATCCGCTCCCCCGCAAGCAGGGCGCCAGCCGTCGAGAACAGCGCCTGTCCTCGCTTCTCACTGTTCTCACCTCTCCCCGACGTCATCTCAGCCACATCCGGATGCGCCGGTAGATGCCCGTCAGCACGATCAGGTAGCTACTCCCCAGGACATAGGAAGCAAGCGTATCCGTGAGCCAGTGATGGCCGAGATAGATGCGGCTCGGGCCGACCAGGGCGATGAGGCTCATCAGCAGGCCCACCACCGTCCGCCGGATCACACTCGGGCGAATCCAGGTGAAGGCCAGATAGGCGAGGAAACCGTAGACCCCGACATAGTTGATGACGTGACCGCTTGGGAAGCTGCTGCCGCCGATGTTCGCCACGGCGACCTTGATCCCGGTGTCGTTCGAGGTGGGACGCGACCGCCGCATGATGCGCTTCACCGTGAAGGAGATGAATCCGGTCCCCCACGCCATCAGCTGGAAGACCGCCTCCAGCCGGAACCCGAGCATCCACAGCACCCCGGCGATCGAGGGCGGCAGGATGCGGCTCTGCGGCGGGAATCCCGGCCACGAGACAACCCGCATCAGCCGGTCGAAGTAGGGATGATCGCGCTTCTGGAGCCGCAGCGTCACGGCGGCGTCCGTCGCGGCCGTCTTGTTGGCCCGCACCAGCGAGAAGAGGACCGCGAAGATCCCGAGCAGGATCGTCACGATCAGGAATCCCTGCCGGCCCCGCGCGAATGCCAGCCGCTGCGAGTTGAATTGCCCCGGATGACGGTCCCGAAAGGTTCCCGCACCCCGCGAATGCCTGCCGCCCCACCTGTTGCGCGCCATCGTCCCCGCCGTCTCCCCCAAACAACGCGATCTGCCATTCCCGGAAGGGTACACTTTGCGAGAAGTGAGGAACGAGCGATGAGACCCGAGGATGAAGTCGTGAGGAGTGATGCGGGAGGCGCCGCCTCCCCGGCGAGGTCGTCATGCACTGCCATGGGGCCGACCAGGACTCAGTCCCCCCGGAGCCCGAGGGCGGACAAGCCCGGACTGCTCGCGTCCCATTCCTCGCTCCTCGCATCGTCGTCGGTCATCCGGACGTACTGGCTGTGGGCCGTCATCGTGGCAGCCGGCGCCATCGCCTTCCTTGCCTTTCCGGGCGCATGGGGCGTCAAGGCCCACTCCGTCCTCCACGGGCTCTGCGCGCAGACGCCCTCCCACACCTTCACATTCGGTGGGAACGCGCTCCCGTTCGACGGCCGCATGACGGGAATCTACGGGGGCACGATCGTGACCTTCGCCTGGCTGGCGATCACCCGGCGCCTTCGCTACTACGGCAATCCGCCCCGCCGCGTGTTCGTCGCCCTCGCGGCAGGTGTCGTCGCGATGGGCGTCGATGGCGTGAACTCGCTCCTCAAGGACCTCGGGCTCTGGCATCCCTATCCGCCGCAAAACACCCTGCGGCTGATCACTGGCTTCGGCACCGGCGTGGCCCTGGCCGTGATCCTGGTGTGGCTGCTCGCCTCGTCCATGTGGAACTTCTCGAACAGCAAGCCGGTGGTGCGCTCGTTCGGCGACCTCCGAGGCGTGGCGTTCGGAGGGATGATCTTCGGAGTCGTGATTCTCTCCGGATGGTCACCGCTCTTCGTGCCCCTCTCCGCCCTGCTGATGGCGTCGGCGTGGCTGACGCTGTCCGTCCTCATGCTGGTCGTGGTCCTTCTCGGCCTCCGCATCGATGAACGCATCCGACGGATGGAGGACCTGCACGTGCCCGGAGCCGTCGCGGCGGCGCTCGGCCTGCTCCTGATGCTCGCCCTCGCTGGCGGGCGGTTCTGGCTGGAGCGCGTGATCGGCGTTCCGCTCAACCCGCTCTAGGTCCGCGCATCGCTGCCGGGCCGGGCGAGGCCGCATGGTAAACTCCCAGCGGTCACCTGCGGGCAACGATCGTGGATCGGCAGCCGGTGTGGTGCGCCCATCCGTCTTCCCTCGCCTCGTCAGGATGCATCCAGCCAGCCATGCGCACTGTTCGCCACAACGCGTATATCCAGTCACGCAAGCGCCGCGCGCGCTACCTCGCGTTCGCCGGATTCGCGATCCTCACCTCGTCCCTCTGGATCGCCCTGAACCCGAAGATGATCCTCCCGGCCTATGCCGCCATGTTCCTCGGCTTCGTCCTCTTCAACATGGGTATGCAGCAAGTCGGCAAGTGGTCCCGAAACCCACGGAACGACCAGCTGCTGGACGCCCAGATGAGCCGGCTTGGCGATCGCTACACGCTGATCCACTACCCGACCATCGGCAAGCACAAGGCCGAGCACGTCCTGGTCTACCCCGGCGGGATGCTCGTGCTCACCTCCCGCGAGATCGACGGCACGATCGAGAACGTGGCGGGTCGGTGGCGGAAGAAGGGGGGCGGGTTCCGACGCCTCTTCGGATTCAGCGGGCCCCAACTCGGCAATCCGAACATGGACACCGAGGAGGCCCTCGCCGAGGTCGAGAACTTCCTGAAGGAAAACCAGATCGAGGTGGATGTCGAAGGCATCATCGTCTTCCTGCATCCCATGGTGGAGCTGGAGATCGAGAATCCGGACTATCCCGTTCTCCACGGTGAGGAAGTTCCGAGCTTCGTCCTCTCGCTCCCTGCCGATCCTTCCTTCACCACACCCGAGCGCGACCGCCTCGTCTCCTTGCTGAGTGCCGGCGAGGAAGTCCAGCAGCAGACGCCCCAGACCCGACGCCGCCCGGTCAAGCGCCGGGCTGCCTAGGGCTGCCCATGAGCGAGCGATCACCCATCCTCCCCGCCGTCGCACCGAGTGGCTGGCGCGTCTGGGGTCACGAACGCGCCGTCGCCGACCTCCAGCGCGCGGCGGCGCACGGCCCGCGTCACGCCTACATCTTGACCGGACCGGATGCGATCGGGAAGCGGAACCTGGCCCTCGCGTTCGCCAGCGCCCTGGTCTGCGAGCACCCGCCAGCGCCGGGCATCCCATGTGGAGCGTGTTCCCGGTGCCGCCGCACCCAGCGAGGTGTCCATCCCGATGTGACCGTCGCCGATCTCACCACGCAGGCCGCTGCGGAGAAGGCGTCCAGCACATCGCGGAACACCTCCCTGAACATCGCCACCGTTCGCGACATCTCGGCGAATGTCGCCCTCCGTCCGGTGGAGGCTGCCTGGCGCGTGGCCATCGTGGACGACGTGGAGACGATGCAGGGAACGGCGCAGGAGGCGTTCCTCAAGACGCTGGAAGAACCCCCTGCCTACACCGTGATTCTCCTGCTCACCTCGGACATCGATCTGCTCCTGCCGACGATCCTCTCCCGCTGCGTGACCATTCCCATGCAGGTCGTCCCGGCGCAGACGGTCACCGCCGCCCTCGTGGCCGCCGGTGTCGACGAGGGCGCCGCCTCGTCCATCGCGGACCTGAGCGACGGGCGCATCGGCTGGGCGTTCGCCGCCGCTGCCGATCCGGCGTTGGTGGCCCAACAGGAATCCCTGCACCGTGACGCCCGTGCCTGGGCGCACGCCAGCGATTATGACCGGCTGATTCGCGCGACCTCGCTTGCCGACCGCTTCACGAAGGACCGCGAGGCGGTTTTCGGGGAACTGCTGGCGGTCCAGCTCGAGTGGCGACGGGCGCTCATCTCGTCGGTGCAGGCATTACCGGACGCCGCCGACACGAGCCCGCGCGGCCTCGTCTCTGCCGTCCGCAGCGTCGAACGCTGCATTATCGACCTCGAGGCGAACGTGCGGCCGCGCCTGGCGATGCAGTCGATGGTCCTCCAATGGCCGGCATTGCCATGAGCACGGTCGTCGGCGTGCGCCGTACGGGCGAGTCACGCATCACGTTCGTCCGCTTCGAGCTTGAGGGAACGGAACTCCACCCCGGCCAGCAGGTCGACATCGAGGTCGACGACGCCACGCACCGGGCGACCGTCGCGATCGGCACCGGGCAGCTGATCGAAACATCCGACCCGCCTGCGATCGAGGGGGTCGTCGTATCGGTCGAGTCGGAGAGTCCACGCCAACTGCCCGCCACGTCCGACGCAGACGTGGCATATCGCGCTCGCAAGGCACGCTTTCCTGCCCTCGGCAGCCACATCGTGGCCGACGGGGCGTCTGGCACCGTGGTTCGCATCGACCTGCGCTCGGAGTCCATA
>JBQCJS010000657.1:0-4009 GCA_051952485.1 Thermomicrobiales bacterium
ACGAGCGCGGCGGTCCCGAGTGCGGCCCCCTGGATGAGCGCGCGGCGGGAGATGCCGCGCGGCGTCACCTCGCAGGAACCCCCGGTGCAGGCATACGCCTGGGGCGGAACCGCGCCGGAGACTCGCCCGCGGCTGCCATCGTGGTGGTCGTGATCGTGATTCGAGGTCTGGTCGTGGCGGTGCATCGTTGCATCCTTTCCTGCGCGGCGGCGTCGTTCGACCGTCGCATCCATGGCTGGGTCCCGAGTGTGCCGATCCTGGTCGTGGTCCGGTGGACGCTCACCCGGTCACGGACCATCGCCCCCGCCCTTCCCGTGCGCGTTCCCAGGCTGGACCGCTTCGTCGTCCCGTCCGATCGCTCCGCTTCCGGACGCCGGACGACAGCCACAACTGGCGCGATAGATCACCGTGGTCGGCAAGATGCGGTCTTCATACGCAATCTCCTGACCGTCGATGAGCGCGATCAGGGCGCGCGCGGCCTCCGCTCCGAGCTCGCGCATCGGCTGGCGGACGGTCGTGAGGGAAGGCGTCATCACCCGGGCGAGGGGGATGTCGTCCCATCCGGTCAGCGAGAGGTCTTCCGGAATGCGGATACCGCGCGACGCCGCCGCGCTGGCGATCCCGAAGGCGATCTCGTCGTTCGCGGCCACGATCGCGTCGGGGAGGAGGGGCTGGCTGAGAATGGAGTGCCCGGCGATCGCCCCGGCCCATTCCTCCAGGCCGACCGGGATGGGGGCCTCAGGCGGGCTCACGCCGTGGTCGCGATGAGCGTCGAGGAACCCCAGCCAGCGCTCCGCCGCGTCTGGCGCGCCGTCGATGCTCCCGACGAAGCACAGCGAGCGGTAGCCATGCTCCCCCAGCAGGTGGGAGGTGAGTTCACGTGTCGCCTGGCGGTTGTCGACCCGGATGGCCGGGCAGCCAGGGAGCGAATCCCGTGCCAGCAGCACGATCGGGACACCGCGTCGAGCCAGTCGCGCGATCTCCCCATCGTCGACGGCGGACCCGCCCATGATGGCGACGCCGTCCGCCCGATCAGCCAGGGCGATCGCCTGCTCCGTGGCGTGCGGGATCAGCTCGGTCCCGAGGATGAGCACGCTGTTCGCGGTGCCCACGGCCTCGACCTCGAACCCATGAATGACCTCTGCGTAGTAGGGCCCACGCAACCCCGGGAAGACGATGCCGAGGGTTTCGTGCCGGCGCTGGACCAGTGCACGGCCCAGGTGGTTCGGGCGATAGCCCATCTCGGCGATGGCCGCCAGCACCCGTTCCCGCGTGCCGGGTGCGATATCCCCGATGCCACGCGCAACGCGGGAGACCGTGGCGATCGATACCCCAGCCTGCTCCGCGACATCGTGCAATGTCGGTCCGTTCCGTCCCATCTCATGTCCCTCGACGGCACCCGATGCAGGCGCCCATCCCCGGAGGGATGTTGTGGCAGGCTCGGCATCGGGATTGCGGTTCGTCGTGTAAACGTTTGCGCAATTCCCTTGCCACCTGTGTCCGACGCCGCTTCCGCGCGGACACCACCGGCTGAGATGTCGCCGCGATGGCGGGGAACTGACCGATCGGGAGGGACCTCATGGATGACGCACAGGGAACGGTCGCACTGGTGGACAAGCGCATCGAGATCGACGGCGAGCCACGCCTTCTCATCTCCGGCGAGGTGCATTACTTCCGGCTCGATCGCGCCGACTGGGATGACCGGCTTCGCCGGCTCAGGGAGGCGGGAGCCAACACTGTCGCCACCTACATCCCCTGGCTGATGCACGAGCGCCCGGACGGATCGTTCGACCTCGACGGACATAGCGTGACGAACCTCGACCTCGGCGGCTTCATCGATCTCGCGGCCGCACACGGCCTCCTCGTCGTCGCCCGACCCGGCCCCTTCATCATGGCCGAGATGAAGAACGAGGGTCTTCCCTACCGGCTCTATACCGACCACCCTGAGATCGTGCCGGTCGGCTGGGACGGCAAACCCGCCCCGACGCGCACGGTCGACTATCTCACGCCCGCCTTCCTGGAGGAGACGCGGCGCTGGTACGAGGCGGTGATGCCGGTGATCGTGCCCCGCCTCCATGCCAATGGCGGCAACGTCATCGCTGTCCAGCTCGATAACGAGGTCGGGATGCTCTCGTGGGTGAGCAACACGCCGGACCTCACCGATCACGACCTGCGGGACTTCCGAGCGTGGCTCGGAGAGGGTGCTGCGGGCTACCCCTTCGCCAACGATCCGGACGACGTCTTCGCGAAGAACGTCCGCTCACCGGAACCGGCCTGGTCGGGCCGCCTGATGCGCGACCTCGGCCACTTCATGCGGGATCGCTTCGCACGCTACATCGCGACCCTGCGGTCCTTCGCCGAGGAACTGGGCGTGCGGGAGGTGCCGTTCATCGTGAATGTCCACGGCACGGAGGCAGGCGGTGGCGCCAGCTTCCCGATCGGCATCGGCCAGCTCTCCGAGAGCTACATGCAGGCTCCGGGCTACCTGGCCGGCAGCGATCACTACCTCGGGGATCTGACCGCCCGGAACGCGCCGGACTGGTACGTGATGAACGCGATGATGGAGGCCGTGAACCGGCCGGAGCAGCCACTGAGTTCGGTCGAGTTCGAGGCAGGCTCGGGTGATTACGGCCAGAGTCTCGGGGCTCGGCTCGATCCATCCGCCGCCGATTTCAAGCTGCGAATGGCGATCGCCCAGGGCAACCGCCTCGTCAACTACTACCTCTTCACCGGCGGCATCAACACGCCCCTGCCCATGCCCGTCGGCGATGGCGATGACCTCGTGAGTTTCACCGGCCAGCGTCACGGCACCGGCGCCCCCATCGGCCCCGAAGGTCAGGAAAGCTACACGCTTCCCCGCCTCGCCCGGACGAACCGGATGCTGCTCGCCCATGAATCATCCCTCGCGACGATGACGGAGGAACGGGACGATATCGCCCTGGCATTCATCCCGGACGCATTCATGACCGAGAGCGTCTATCGCGGAAACGGGGTGATGCCGGCGATCGCCGATGCCCTGAGGCGGACGCGGTTCGGCGGCCCCGGAGAGACGACGATCCGGGTGATGCAGCAGCTCTGCTATCGCTACACCGCGCTCGACATCCAGAACCGGCCTGAGGCGCTCGACCCCGCCCGGACGCCGGTCCTGGTGGTGAACCCGGCGCGCTACATGGCGACGGAGGTGCAGCAAACCCTGATCGACTACCTGCACGCCGGCGGCAACCTCCTGCTGCACGGCGAGCTCCCGGTCGCGGACATGACCGGGGCGCCCGCGACGATCCTGGCAGACGCCCTCGGCATCGAGGTCGCCGGGGAGGTTGCCCGGACGCACCGCTTCTTCCCGACAGCCGTTCCCGCAGGGTGGGCAGCAGAGATGCCCTCGATGCCCCTTGGATGGGCACAGACGCTGAGACCACGTGCGGACAGCGCTACCGTCATCCTCGGTATCCACGGCGCGGACGAGACGTGCGGCCTGGAGGTGAACCACGGCGCGGGGCGGGCGATCGTCCTGAGCGGCGAGATTCCCGGGAATCTCGCGTTCTTCCGGCAGGTCTTCGCGCGGCTCGGAGCCGTGCCATTGCTCGATCACGATCATCCGGAGCGGAACATCGTCCTTACCTCGACGCACAACGAGCGCGATGAACGTGTCATCCACGCCCTGAACCTGGACGGATTCGCCAAGGAGTTCCGCGTCATCGAACGCGGCCGGCCGCTCTTCGAGGGTCGGCCGGTGCACCTCGCCGCGCGGGACGGGCTCATGCTGCCCATCGGCCTCCAGCTGGACGACGATGTGCGCCTCAACTGGTCGACCGCCGAGGTACTCGCCCGCCACGACGACGGGATCACCATCCGGGCGTCAGGTGCCGCTGCCGAGCTGGCGCTGGACCTTCCTCCCGGCGTGGCGGTGGTGCCGGACGACGGAATTCTGGTAGCAACCGAGGTCGAGCAGACGCGCGTCCGGATCGAACCGGGGGCGCAGGACACCGAGGTCCGGCTGCGCTGGACTCGG
>JBQCJS010000658.1:0-2059 GCA_051952485.1 Thermomicrobiales bacterium
CGGTGCTAGAATCCTGAGAGGCTCATCACACCGCAGGAGGGCAGCATGGATCGGCGAATCCCGCGCATCCCTGATGTTCGACCTCGCGATCCCATCGGCCGCGTCGTCGCCGATGGCGTATCCCGGCTGCTTGTGTTCCTGCTCTGCGCCATGCTGCTCGTTATGGCCATCCATCCAGACGGGCTGGTTGCCGCGGCCGCTGAACCCGAACGCCTGTATGTCGGGAACCAGGCGAGCCTGTCGGCCTCGATCCCGTCCAGCTGGACATTGGATCGCACCGGAACGTTCGATTACGTCGGTGCGGACGGGTTCATCAGGAGTGGCATCCTCCCCCACGGGACGTTGTTCGATGCCTGCATCGCCGTGGCGGGACCGCTGGAGGCCGGGCAATCCCCGCTCATCACGACGTGGGCCGGGAAGCCGGCATGCACCGTTCCCGCCGAGACGTCCGCCGGGGAGGGGCGGGCACTCGTGATCCCGCTGCCAGCGACGATGGCCCTGTGGGGCGCCGAGTTCGGCTTCGCATTTCTCCTGGTCGATCGCGCGCATTTCGATCGGGTCGTTGCCACGCTCAGCTTCGATCCGGCGCGGGTGAGCCCGGAAGCGTTCGTGGCCAGCGTGATCGACCTGGTCGAGGCGCGGGCGTGGTGGTCGGATCGGGTCGATTGGGAAACCCAGCGCCCGTTCCTGCTCGACCAGGCCGCATCGTTGCCCGATCTCGAATCCACCGGTCCCATCCTGCAGCAACTCATCGGTGGACTCCGGATCGCAGGTGACAATCACTCCTCAGTGCTCTCCCCCTCGCAGGTCGCGTCGTGGGAGGAGGTGGACGGGTTCGGCATGGAGCTGGCCGGCCAGCAGGTGGTTGCCGTCTATCCGGACAGTCCCGCCGCCCGGGCCGGCATTCGCGAGCGGGACAGGATCGTTGCAGTCGACGGCAGGCCGCCGGCGAACACCTATGGAGCTGATCCTGCCTACGTCTGGGGACCGTCTGCGACGTTGACCGTCTCGCGGCAGGGTGCGGCGGCCGATATCACCGTGCCGCTTGAGGCGTCCACCTTCATCGGCTACCGGCCTCCGGAAGCTGCGACCATCGGCCCGCTGGGGTACATCGACCTGCCCGGATTCGGGGTAATGGAGCGGGCGAAGGACTATGCGTCCACCGCCAACGAGCAGATCGGCATCATCGATCTCGCGGGCGCGTGCGGATGGATCGTGGACCTGCGGCTCGATCACGGCGGAAGTTACTCGCCAATGGTCTCTGCGGTCGGGCCAATCCTGGGAGACGGGAGATTCGTCGGCTGGCTCAGGCCGGACGGCACGAAGACGTGGGTGTCGTATGACGATGGCGTGATCCGCGACAACGGGTACGAGGTCTCCAGCTACCTGTCCTCCGCCGAGCGATACCAGCTCGCGACCCCGATGCCGCCCGTGGCGGTCCTGCTCGGGCCGGGCACGACCAGTTCCGGTGAGGTTACGGCGCTCGCCTTCATCGGGCGCCCGGACACCAGGAGCTTCGGCACGAAGACGGGCGGCTTCACCTCGGCCAACATGACCTTCCGCCTGTTCGATGGCTCCAATCTGGTGCTGGCGATGGCCGCGATGATGGATCGCTCCGGCCAGACGTACCTGACCGGCATCGTGCCCGATCAGATCGTGCTGGGAACCTGGCTCACCTTCGGCACCGGTGACGACCCCGTGATCCAGGCCGCCAGTCAGTGGCTCCTGTCGCAGCCCGCCTGCGCCGGAGCAGCCGCGACGCCAGTGGCCCGTCCGTAGCCAACGGCAACTCCCCTGCGAAGCCGGAGACGGGCGGGCTGGCACGTTGCCAGCCCGCCCGTCGTGTTCAGCGCATCACTCGTCCCAACGCGCGCGTCAGGAGGCCGGAACCGGGTCGCCGATCGTGGCGCGAACCTGCTGCGCCGCCTCGACCATATTCCGCAGGGCAGCCTCCGTCTCCGGCGCCTTCCGCGTCTTCAGGCCGCAATCCGGGTTCACCCACACCCGCTCGCGATCCAGCACGGAGAGGGTCGCCTCCAGGTTCCGCGCGATCTCCTCC
>JBQCJS010000659.1:0-5996 GCA_051952485.1 Thermomicrobiales bacterium
ACCCGCCCGCCGGGTCCTGCGGCGAGACGACGAACCACGATTCGACGCTGCGCCCAGAGGCGGTCGGTGAGGCCTCGGGCGTGGCGCCGGGCGGTGCCTGCGCGGCGATGCCGGCGGCCGCGGCAGCGTATCCGGCAACCGCAGCCCCCGCCCCAGCCGCAACCTGGATCGCACGTCGTCGGGAGAGATCGGGCTGGAGCAGCGGGAATCGGCGGCGAACGTCTGGCATGGCGGTCGGTCCTTTCGTGGGCAGGGAATGGCGATCGGTGCGGCAGCGGCCAGCATCGCGGAACGGGCGATGCCACCAGTCTAGCGGGTGATGCCGCCACGCGGGCGTCTTGTCGGGGAGCGCGTCCCCACCCTCCCGCTGGGTCTCGCCTGCACGAAGCGCCTCGTCCCCGGCGCACAAGACCGCTGGTCCGGACGAAGGCGTTCCAGTGGCGAACGCGGCGCCGTCCCTGGCCGGATCGCCCACGATCGGCCGGACCGGGGTATGATCGGGCCGCGAACCAACCGTGCCGGCCGCCGCGATCCGGACGACCGGCTTCATCCTCAACGCAAAGGAGCATCCCGCGATGGCGCAGATCGACACGCTGATCGTCGGTGGCCGTATCGTCGATGGCAGCGGCAATCCGTGGTTCTACGGCGATCTCGCCATGAGTGATGGGCGCATCGCCCGCGTCGCTCCTCCGGGCACGATCGATCCGGCCACCGCGGCCACGGTGATCGACGCCAGCGAGCATGTCGTCGCCCCGGGCTTCATCGACATCCAGTCCCATTCGATCATTCCCTGGCTGAGCGACAGCCGCTCCCTCTCCAAGGTCACCCAGGGCGTCACCACCGAGATCCTGGGCGAAGGCTGGACCCCAGCACCCTGGGGCGGCAAGATCGCCAACGCCTTCACCGGTGCCCTCATCAACCGGATCGGCGAGGCGGAGGCGGCTGAGTGGGAGGAACTGGCCCACTCCTGGGGCCGCTTCGGCGACTGGCTGGCGGAGTTCGAGCGGCGCGGGGTGTCCGTCAACTTCGGCTCCTTCCTCGGCGGCAGCACGGTCCGCGAGTTCGGCTGCGGCGAACGGATGGGCGACGCCACCGACGAGGAACTGGCCGCGATGACGCAGATGGTCGCGGAATCGATGGAGGATGGCGCCTTCGGCATCGCCACGGCGCTGATCTACCCGCCGAACGCCTACTCCACCACCCCGGAACTGATCGCCTGCATGGAGGTGGTCGCCCGGTACAACGGCGTCCACATCACGCACATGCGCTCGGAGGGCGACCTCATCTTCGATGGCCTCGGGGAGACGCTCGATATCGCGGAGGCGACCGGGGTCGCGACCGAGATCTACCACCTGAAGGCGGCCGGCAAGGTCAACTGGGAGAAGATGGCCGGCGTCATCCATCGCATCAACGAAGCGCGCGATGCCGGGCTGGACATCACCGCCGACATGTACCCCTACGACGGATCGGGCACCGGCCTCGCCGCCTGCCTTCCGTGGTGGGTCTCGGAGAACGGCAAGCGGCACGAGAACCTGCGCGACCCGGAGACGCGGGCGCGCATCCTCGCCGAGATGCGCAGCGAGGACACCGACTGGGAGAACATGGGGCTGCGCACCGGCCCGGAGAACATCATCCTCGCCGGGATCAGCCACCCGGAGACCAGGAAGTACCGGGGCTGGCGGTTGCAGCAGGTCGCGGACGACCTCGGCCTGGACTGGCCGGAGACGATCGTCCACCTGCTCGATGTGGAAGGCTCGAACATCTTCACGATGTACCTCGGGATGAGCGAGGAGAACATCCGCCAGCAGGTCCAGCAGCCGTGGATCAAGTTCTCCACCGACGCCGGGGGCATCGACCCGGAGACCGTCGCCGATATCGGATTGGTCCATCCCCGCGCATACGGCACGTACACGCGCGTGCTCGGGCGCTTCGTACGCGAGTACGGCTGGCTGACCCTGGAAGATGCCGTCCGGAAGTGCTCCTCCGCCGTCGCCGACCGCCTCTGCCTGCGGGATCGCGGGATGTTGCGGGACGGCATGATGGCCGACGTGATCGTGTTCGACCCGGAAACCGTGATCGACCACGCGACCTACACCGATCCCCACCGCCTCTCGACCGGCATCCGCGACGTCTTCGTGAACGGGACGCCGGTGCTGCGGGACGCCGTCCACACGGGCGCGATGCCGGGCCAGCGCGTGAACGGCCCCGGCTATCGAGGAGCGAGGACCGAGGAGTGAGGAGTGGGGTGGGGGTAGCTCTCCGTCTCTCTTTCCTCTTTTCTCTTTTCTTCTGTCTCACTACTCGCGCAAGGAGACGACGTAATGCCCAAGTATGACCTGCTCATCACCGGCGGACGGATCATCGATGGGACCGGGAATCCCTGGTTCTACGGCGATGTCGCGATCTCCGGCGAGGCGATCGCCCGCATCGCGCCGCCGGGCACCATCGACCCCGAGGATGCGGCGGAGACGATCGACGCGACCGGCCACGTCGTGTCGCCCGGGTTCATCGACATCCAGTCCCACTCGATCCTCCCCTGGCTGACGGACCGGCGCTCGCTCTCCAAGGTCACGCAGGGGGTCACCACGGAGATCCTCGGCGAGGGCTGGACCCCGGCGCCGTTCGGCGGCCAGATCGACAGCATCTTCGCCGGGGCGATCGTCGGCGTGGTCGATACGGAGGTCGCAGCGGAGTGGGACGCCCTCGCCCGCGAATGGACGCGGTTCGGGGATTGGCTGGCCGAATACGAGAAACGCGGGGTTTCCGTCAATTTCGGCTCCTTCCTCGGTGGCGGCACGATCCGGCAATACGCCTGTGGCAAGCGCATGGGCGATCCCACTCCGGACGAACTCGCCGAGATGGAGCGCATCACGGCGGAGGCGATGGAGGACGGCGCGTTCGGCGTCGCGACGGCGCTGATCTATCCGCCGGACGCCTACTCGACGACCCAGGACCTGATCGCCATCATGCGGGTCGTGGCGGCGCACAACGGGGTGCACATCACCCATATGCGCTCGGAAGGCGACCTCATCTTCGACGGTTTCGCGGAGACCCTGGAAATCGCCGAGCAGACCGGCGTCGCCACCGAGATCTACCACCTGAAGGTGATGGGCAAGGAGAACTGGCCGAAGATGGCCCAGATCGTCCGCCAGATCACCGAGGCGCGAAATGCGGGGATCGACATTGCCGCCGACATGTATCCCTACGATGGCGGCGGCACCGGGCTGAGCTCCTGCCTGCCCCCCTGGACCGCCGCCGATGGCAAGCTCTTCGAGAACATCGTCGATCCCGGGCTGCGACCGGTGATCCTCGCCGAGATGACAAACCCGGACGCCGACTGGGAGAACCTCGGACTCAAGAGCGGTCCGGAGAACGTGATCGTGGCGGACCTCCGGCACCTGGAGACGATCGGCTACCGGGGCTGGACGCTCGACCGCATCGCCGCCGACCTGGGGATGCCGTGGCCGGAAGCCGTGCTCCACCTGCTCACGCTCGAACAGCATCGCATCTTCACGATGTACCGGGGGATGACGGAGAGCAACATCGAGCTGCAGGTGAAACAGCCCTGGATCAAGTTCTCGACCGACGCGGCCGGCATGGACCCGGCAACGTGGGCCGCGCATGGTCCCTCCCACCCCCGCTCCTATGGCACCTACACGCGCGTCATCGGGCGATTCGTGCGGGACTACCACTGGCTCACGCTGGAGGACGCCGTACGCAAGTGCTCGTCGGCCGTCGCGGACCGGCTCGGCCTGCGCGATCGCGGGATGCTGCGCGACGGGATGAAGGCGGATGTGGTGATCTTCGATCCCGAGACGGTGAACGATGTCGCGACCTACATGGACTCCCACCAGCTGTCCGTGGGCATCCGCGATGTCCTCGTGAACGGCACGTTCGTGCTGCGCGATGGCGCGCACACCGGGGCGATGGCGGGACAACGGGTGAACGGCCCGGGTTATCGCCCGCGTGCCTGAACCGGCTCCCAGCCAACTCGCCCGCCTGGCCCGCCCCTGATCACCCCATGACGCGGCCTCGCTCTATGTGTCTCCTGTCCACGCTGGTCGAGCAGATGCCAGGCACGGCGAGACGATCCACCGGGCCGCGGCATGCCTCGTCGCGTTCGGAGGGGGCGTTATAGACACGGCTCGATGGGCGATCCCGATTTCCCTGGATACCGCAGGAGTCTCGCGCCGTCGTGGCAACCCGGTCGAATGCAGCTCCAGGCGCTCCGGGACAGGGTGACCAGGGGCGGACCGTCGTCTTGCCCAGCGTCGGACAAGGCCCGCCTCGGGCGCGTACGCCATGCCCGGCGTTCCAGGGCACGGATACGTGATCTCTACGTATCGGAACCAGGCAATAGTTGATACAGTCGGGAAGGCGTCGGTCTGGGCTTGCCTGCGATTCACAGGCGGCTGCCCCAGCCCTGCCGGGTCCAGAGCAACACTTCCCATCTCCAGCCCGAAAGGTTCCATCCCATGTCCCTCCGGCCCTCTCCCATGCCGGCCACATCCCTGACCCGCCGCGCGGCCATCGCGGGCGGCGGTGCCGGCGCCGCTGGCCTCCTGATGCGAACGCAGGCCGGTCAGGCCGCCACGCCGGAGGCTTCCCCCACCGCGTCACCAGCGGCCACGCCGGCAGCGGGCGAGCAAGCGAACCCGGTCCTCGCGTCGGTGCCGAGAATGTTCCAGTACGATGCCTTCCAGTTCGACTTCCTGAATGTGCTGGGAGCGATCTACGAGCGGGCCGCCGATGTCGGCGAGTGCTTTGCCGCCGCATCCCAGATCAAGGATGGGGACTTCCAGAGCTGGGTCGATGTGTGGACGGCCTGGGGCGACCGCCTGGCCGGCATCGGCGATACCAGCGCGAAGGCCGGCCACCGGCAGAGCGCTTCGGAAGCCTATCTCCGGGCATCCACCTACTACAGCGCCGCGCAGTGGTATGGCCTCGCCGTCGGCACCGGCGAGACGGTGGCCGCGATCTTCGAGAAGGGCCGCGCGGCCTTCGACAACTTCGCCTCGCGGCTGGACGTACCGGGAGCGCAGATCGAGATCGCCTACGAGGGCACGACGCTGCCCGGGTATACGTTCACGGTCGATACATCCGGCGAACCGCGTCCCTGGTTCATCCTCAACAACGGGTCCGATGGCGCCGTGGCCGAAGCGTGGGTGACGGGAATGGCCGCGGCGCTGCGTCGCGGCTACAACGTGCTGACCTTCGATGGACCCGGCCAGGGCGCCGCGCTCTTCCGCCAGAAGCTCTCTTTCCGCTACGACTGGGAGAAGGTGATCACTCCGGTCGTCGACTACCTGCTGACGCGCAAGGATGTGGACGCCAACCGCATCGGCATCCTCGGCCTCAGCCAGGGCGGCTACTGGGTGCCACGCGCCCTCGCCTTCGAGCACCGGATCGCCGCGGCCGTGCTCGATCCTGGGGTCTTCGATGTCTCGACCTCGTGGACGTCCCAGGTACCGCCGGATGCGCTCGAGGGCCTGTACAACACCACGGGCGCCGAGCAGGAGAAGATCAAGGCCGAGTTCGACCAGGGCGTGCAGGAGGAGATGGCCAAGAACGCCTACGCGAAGTACACCATCGAGTCCCGCATGTTCCCCTATGGAACGACCTCGTTCTCCGATACGCTCCTGCTCCTGAAGGACTACACCCTCGCCGGCACGATCGACAAGATCACGACCCCGTTGATCATCGCCTCGCCGGAAGGCGAGTCGTTCTGGCCCGGCCAGTCGCAGGAGGTCTACGACAAGGCGCCCGCGACCGTCGACAAGACCCTTGTCCCCTTCACGGTTGCCGAGGGAGCAGACCTCCACTGCGAACCGAAGGCCAACGGGTTGCGCACGCAGGTCTTCTTCGACTGGATGGATGCGGTACTGGGACTCGACAAGTCATAACCAAATGGGAGCGGGGCGGGCGCGTGGCGGTGTCCGTGGAACGCCCGCCCGGTCCTTACAATGGGGATGACGGGACCGGCAAACACCCCCGCG
>JBQCJS010000660.1:0-4064 GCA_051952485.1 Thermomicrobiales bacterium
TCCCACGCCGGGGCTTCCACCAGCCGCCGCGTGCCAGCCGTCAGATCCTGAAAGGCCAACGCGAGCGTCTCCCGCCCCTCGTCGGTGAGGAGCCAGAAGCCGGACCCGTCCGCTGCCCAGCCGACCGGTACGAACATCACCTCGCCGTCGTGCGGCGTGACGTGCTCCGACGCACCGGTGGCGACATCGAGGACATGGATATCGAGGTCGGTGTTCGAGGTCACGTCGAGCACCAGCAGCTTCGATCCGTCCGGCGACCAGAACACCGGCTCCAGGACGCCGCCCTCCATCAGGGTGCGTTCGTCGCCGCTCGCCGTGTCGCGCACGATCACGTCTTGGTCGGTCGGCACGCGGTCGTTGGCGGCGAAGGCGAGCTGGGAGCCATCGGGCGACCAGTCGGCGATGAAGTGCTGGACCTGCGGGGTGACGGCGACCTCCTGCGGCAGGCCGCCGGTGGCCGGGACCGTGTAGATCTTGGTGAACTCGTCGCCGTCGTTGTCCGCCGTGAATGCGATCGTCTGGCCGTCCGGGGACCAGGCGATCTGGCGGACGGCCTGCCCGGCGGAGAGGGTGAGCTGGGTCGGCCAGCCGCCGGCGGTGGGCTGCCGCCAGAGGTTGAACTGGCCGGAGGTGTTGACGGAATAGGCGATCTCGCTGCCGTCCGGTGAGAAGGCGAGCGCGGGCATGAAGCGCCGGATGGCGGCGAACTGCGCGAGGGTTGGCTTCGGCGCAGTGCGGGCGAAGGCGGTCGGAGCGGGCCGTGCAGGCATGGGCATCCCTTTCGATGCGGCGGGTCGTGGCCGTGTGAATCCCCTTGCGGCAGGATACGCCCTCCCGCTCGCCCTGTCAGGCCAGGTTGCCGTCGTCGTGGCTCGTGATCTCGACGAGGGCCACGCGGTCCGCCCCGAGCAGGTCGAGCACGCGGTGGACGATCCACGGCATGGCGGACCGGACCTCGGCGCGGTCGGCGGTACGGAGCGCGCCGATCGGGTAGGTGGTGCCGCGCGTGGTGAGGGATGCGGGACCGCCCGCCTCGATATTGCGTTGCCAGTCGGTCGTTTCGCCGTAGGTGAGGGCGATCACGAAGGCGTCGTCGTGGCGGAAGGCCATCAGCGGGACGGTATACGTCGCGCCGCTGCGCCGCCCGGTGTGCGTGAGGAGGACGAACGGCGGGATGCGGCCGGCGAATCGCCGGGTGAGCCGGTTCAGGCCGTTGCGGTTCGCACGGGCAATGGCACGGGGAATGGGCATCGGTGGCCTCGCTGTCGGGGTCAGGCGTAGATGTCGCGGCGGTTGAACAGGAGCGTCGCCAGCGCCGTGAGGACGACGGCCGACCCCACCAGGGTCGCCACGCCCGGCCACCACAGGCCCTCGGTGATCGCCACGCCGTAGTAGTTGAAGGCCGAGAGCCAGCGCACCCAGGAGATCGCGGGCGCGAGGCGGCCGATCACGTTCAGCAGGTACATCAGGAAGAGCACCGCCGCCGGAATCCCCAGCGCCCACGACCGCTGCCGCACCAGCGCCGACAACGCCAGCGAGAGCGCCCCGAACGCGGTCGCCAGCGGCCAGAGCGCGAAGGCGGCCCGCCACGCCTGGCGCATGCTCAGGCTGAGGTCGAGCGCCTGCGCCATCGCCCACAGGGCGACGCTGATCGCCGCCACGATCGCCAGCAGGTAGGTCGCGATCACGAGGAAGGAGCCGATCACGACCTGCCAGCGGGGGAGCGGGTTGCCGAGCAGGATGTCCAGCCGCCCGCGTTCCTCCGCCCCCGCGATCACGCCGGAGAGGGCGATCATCGCGAAGAAGGGCAGCAGGATCGGCAGGATCACCCCGAAGACCTGCGCCGAGAGGAACGACGCCAGCTGCGTGAAGTCGGTGATGTTGAAGGCCGCGCGCATGTTCGCCGGCAGGGCGTTCAGGTTCAGCGCTCCCCGGATCGAGGGATACACCGAGACCAGCACGCCGGTGTAGATCGAGAGCCCGATCGCCCAGAAGAGCGTGGTGCGCCACTCCGCGCGGTAGCGGAAGGCCGTGTAGATGCGGAAGGTGTCGGCCGTCGTGGTGGATGTGGGGGGAGATGTGCTCATGTCAGGCGCCTTGTGCGGGAAGGGAGCGGGTCCGCAGGGTGAGGGCGATCAGGAGCGCCAGGGCGAGTGTCGAGAGCCCCGTCGCCAGCAGCAGGGCGGCATCGGCATTCGCGTGCGTCAGGATCGCGCCGAAGACGGGTGGCGCGGTCGCGAATGCCAGGTTCAATGGTAGCGCCAGTCGCATCGAGGCGCGGGCGTATGCCTCCCGCGGGAAGACCGCCAGCGGGATCGTGCTCCGGGCGACCGCCATCGCCCCGCCCGCGAGGCCGTAGAGCGTCACGAAGGTGAGGACCACGGGACTTCCGCTGCCGGTGAGCAGGAGGATGTACGCGAGGGGAAGCACGGTCGAGGCGGCCAGTCCGGTGGTCAACCCGCTCCAGCGCCTGCCACCGAGGACGTCCACGGCCCGGGCGCCGATCTGCACGAGGCCGAGGGACGAGGCGATCGCGACCGCCTCCGCTCGCGTCAGGCCGCGATCTTCGAAGAGGGGGATGAGCGTGAGCGAGAACCCCCAGGTGATGAACCCGTTCGCGGCGATCGCGGCGGCCATCAACCAGAACGCCGTCCAGTCGAGCCCGGATGCGCTGCTCGGGGAGGCGGCGTCGGATTCCTTCGCGACCGGGGTGTGCGGCGGGATCGCCCATCGGATCAGCGGCAGGCAGACGACCAGGAAGGTCACGGCCAGGACGACGAGCGTCGTGCGCCAGCCCGCGGCATCGTCGAGCGCATTGGCGAGCGGCCAGAAGATGGTCGACGCGAGCCCGCCGAAGAGCGCCAGGATGCCGATCCATTGCCGCGCGTTCTCCCCCGCGATCTCGGCCACGGCGATCTGGGCGGCGGTGGTCAGGATGCCGGCTCCGGCGACGCCGATCACGATCCATGGCAGCAGCCAGGTGATGCGGCCCTGCGCCCCGGAAAGGAGCAGCAGGCCGAGGGCGGCGAGCACGGTGCCGGCCGTCATCACCGTGCGGGTGCCGAAGCGCTCGAAGGTTCCGGCGAGGAACCAGGAGACCGCTGCCAGCACGACCAGCATGACGGTCGGGCCCAGCAGGGCGATGGTGAGGCTGAACCCGAGTTCGGCGGCGATGCGGTCACCCAGCACGCCGGGCAGGTTGAATGTGGACCCCCAGCCGACGATCTGCGTGACCCCGATCGCCCCGACCCGGGGAAGGAGCTGCCTGAACGAGCGCTGCATGGTCGCTGGCCCCGTGGATGCCGTCGCTTGCCTGGCGGGACCTTCCCGGGGGCAGGGGCGACGTCGTGCCAGAACGCATGATCGCATGGATGTCATGGATACGGCAGGGGGGTATTGTCAAGGAAGAAAGATGCGGGAGCGTCAGGCGTAATAGGTGAGGAAGAGTTCCTCCAGCGGCGGGCGTTCGGCGTCGAAGCGTTCGACCGGATGCGTGCTGGCGAGTTTCACGATGGCGTCCATGCCGCCGTGCGCCTGGAAGGTGAGGCGGCGGCCCTCGTCCTCCACCGCGAACTTCTGGACGCCGGGGGCGTGCGCGAACTGCTGGATCGACGCGGCGTCGAGCGGCTGCGCGAACTGGATGCGGACGTAGCGGAAGGCGCGGCCGGTCAGCGTGGAGGGTTTCTCGATCGCGACCAGCTCGCCGTCGCGGATGATGCCGACGCGGTCGGCGAGGCGTTCGACCTCGGAGAGGATGTGCGAGGAGAAGAAGATCGTGCCGCCCGCAGCGCGGGTCTCGTCCAGGATGGTCAGGAATTCCTCCTGCACGAGCGGGTCGAGGCCACTGGTCGGTTCGTCGAGCACGATCACATCCGGGCGGTGGAAGAGCGCCTGGATGATGCCCATCTTCTGCTTGTTCCCGCGGGAGAGGCGGCGCATCGGGCGGGTGAGGTCGGCGTCGAGGCGTTTCGCCAGCTGGCGGGCGTAGGGCAGGTGTTCCCGCGCGCCGCGCAGGTCGGCGAAAAACCCGAGCATCTCCAAACCGGTCATCCGGTCCTCGAGGG
>JBQCJS010000661.1:0-4140 GCA_051952485.1 Thermomicrobiales bacterium
ATCTCCACGATCTTCATCACCCACGATCTCTCCGCAGCCTATTACCTGGGCGGCGACATCATGGTGATGCAGCGGGGCCGTGCCGTGGAACTGGGGCCGTCCGTCTCGGTGATGGACAACCCGAAGCATCCATACACCAAGCTGTTGCTGGAATCGATCCCGTCCCCCGATCCGGACCAGCGCTGGGACAATGCGGCGATCCCGGCCAGCGAACTCGACGAACTGGGCGAGAGCCGGCGCGGCTCGCGAAATCGCTGCCTCTTCGCCGAACGCTGCCCGTACGTGCGGGACGAATGCTGGGCCCGCCGCCCGCCGCGCTACCTCGTCGGCGAGCAGGAAGTCGCCTGCGTCCTGTATGCGGAGATTCCCCGCAACGACGGGCAACTGACGCTGGAGGAGGTCGCGAGCGCCCAGGGCGGCGTCACGGTCGGCGCCCGCTGAGCATGTGAGTCCGGAGCATCCCCGTGAGCCTCGTTCACACGAGCCTCACGGGGATCGCCGTGCCTGGAATCCTGCCCCGGCATCGTGCCGTGAAGAGCGGGTATGCTTGGTCCAGTGACGTTTCCGTTCCCGATCGCCGTGCGCCGGTCGGGAGCCAGCCAGCAGAGGATTCAGGGTGCCAGCAGCGGACAAGCAGGATTCCGGCGTCGGGGAGAACGGTGCAGGCGGAGGGGGCGAAATCCCGCCGCAGGCCGGGCCCGAGACGCCAGCACCACCGGCCAGCGCGAGCCCGTTCGTCTACGACCCCCTCGCGCCGGAACCGGGTTCTTCCGATGCTCCGGACGCGGAGGCGACGCCCGATGATGCCGCCGGTCCGGTGGACGACTCCACGGTGGGCACCGGCACCTCCATCGCCCTTGGGTGCATCGCGGGGTCCGTCTTCCTGATCATCATCGCGATCCTCATTCTTTTCCTCGTGAGCGTCTTTGCGCGGTAATTGACGGCCCATGAGCCCCGACCTGTTACAATGGTGACGACTTGAGATCGAAGTCGCCCGGGGCGCGCATCGATGCCACATGCGCGGGCCGTCCGGGTTCCGGCGAAGACGTATCTCACACGTTCCGCCGCCCAGACTTCATCGATATGAATGTGCCGATCGGCGATCGATCGACCATGTCGCAAGCTGGTATCCCGGCAGTGTGCCGCGCCCGGTGTTCGACAGGTTCCCGAAGCCTCATCTGCGCGCATTCGCCATTCCATCCGACGGATGGCCCTTCTTCCTGCGAGCGTTCGCCTCAGGGAGGCGTGGTTCGCCGTGTCCGGATGACGGCGGCGATGTGTGCATGCAACATGCGATAGCAGCCACAGCGAAAGCGGCAATTCGGTGACCGGCGCGCTGCGATCCGGCACCCCGGCCGGCCGCCGTTCCTCCTTGGGATCGGGCATCGGCCCTGACTTCGGCGGACCGCTCCCTGGCGGGAGGTTCGCCCTCGATTCGACATCATGGCTCACGGCTGACCGGACGGGTCCTTCGGGGCGTCCCTGCAAGCAAGATGGATGCATTCCGTCACTGCTGCGGACGCGCCGGATGGCCTGTGCGAGGCGTGAGCGGGAGCATTCTTCTTGGACGACAATCGCGATCAGGATCGCGCCCAGGCGGCGCAATCGAACGACAGCAACCAGAACACCGGCGATGCAGCGGATGGCCAGGGCGGCGGAACCTCCCGGTCCCGACCTCGCCGCCGCCGTCGTCGGCCAGCGGCCACGCAGACGAACCAGACGGCAGCAGTCGCCTCGGGTGGCGATGATTCGGCATCGGCCGGGGAGCCGGCGTCCGGCGGAAACGATGCCGGGGCCAACCGGACCCAGGGCAAGCAGGACGCCTCCCCGGCTCCCGCATCCGAGGGCTCGGACGGCGAGGGGGAGGGGCAGGCCACTTCGTCGAGCTCTCGCCGTCGCCGGCGACGACGACGCGGGAGTGGTAGCGGCGCCGGACAGGCTGCGGGCGCGGAGGCCACGGCCTCCACCGAGCGTGAGGCGGACACGCAGGCGCCGCAGCGCCGCCAGCAATCCTCCCAGGGGTCGCGGCCCGCGCAATCGGGCGCCCAGCAGGGACAGCAGAACCGTGGTCGCCAGGGTGGCAACCAGCAGGGCGGCCAACGGCAGGGGGGACAGCAGTTTCAGTCCGGACAGCAGGCACAGGCGGGCACCGGGGGCAACCGGAACCGGGGGCGCCGGGGCCGTGGCGGCTCGCAGGCCGATATCCCCGCGTCCGAGGCCGTGCTCGGTCCGGAGCCGGGACGCTCGGTGCGCCGGCCCCGGCGCGACGAGGAACCCGCCGAGCGCGTGGAGATCAACCGGTCGCTGCACCAGCGGGGTCGGCGGTCGGCGGGCGGACAGGGCGCGGTCGCCGATCGGGTGCTCACGCCGGTCAGTTCCGGTGATCACGGCATCGTCCCGATGGGGCCGATCGGCAACGACAAGCTGCGCGTCATCCCCCTCGGGGGCGTCGGGGAGGTGGGCAAGAACATGACCGCCGTCGAGTGCGGTCAGGACATCGTGCTCCTCGACTGCGGCTCGAAGTTCCCGGAGGAGGATCAGCGCGGTATCGACCTCGTCGTGCCGGATGTCAGCTTCATCATCGAGCGGATCAAGAACTTCCGTGGCATGCTCATCACCCACGGCCACGAGGACCACATCGGCGGCATCCCCCACATCATCCCGCAGCTGAAGGGCCTGGTGAAGGGTCCGGTGCCGATCTACGGGACGCCACTCGCCATCGGCTTCATCGAGCGGAAGCTGCTCGAAGCGCGCATGGAGAAGTATGTGGACCTGATCCCGGTCAACGCCGGGGAGACGGTCCAGATCGGCGAGATGAAGGCCGAGTTCATCCACGTCACGCACTCGATTCCCGATGCCTGCGCCATCGCGCTGCACACGCACGTCGGCACGATCCTCGACACGGGCGACTTCAAGTTCGATCCCAGCCCGGTCATGGGAGACCAGACCGACGAGCGTCGCCTGAAGCGGCTTGGCGACAGGGGGGTGCTCGCGCTCTTCTCCGATACCGTCCGGGTGGAGACCGAGGGGAGCACGCCGTCCGAGAAGGTCGTGATGGACACGATGGTGGATGTAGTGGGCAAGGCGAAGGGCCAGGTCATCATCGCCACATTCGCCTCGAACGTCAGCCGCATCCACATGGCGCTGGAAGCGGCCGCCAGGCACGGACGCAAGGTGGCGGTCGCCGGACGCAGCATGGAACAGAATGCGCGCGTCTCGATCGACCTTGGCTATCTCGATCCGCCGGAAGGTTTGCTGGTCCCGCTGGACGACCTCCTGAAGATGCCCAAGGAGAAGCGCGTCATCGTCAGCACCGGCAGCCAGGGCGAGGCGGCGGCGGCGCTGGCGCGGATCGCGGCGGGCGAGCATCCGAAGATCCGCGTCGGTCGCGGCGACGTGATCCTCGTCTCGGCGACGCCTATCCCGGGCAACGAGGACACGATCACCAAGACGATCGACAATCTCTATCGTCGCGGCTGCGATGTGATCTACAGCGCGTTGAACAAGGGCGTCCACGTTTCCGGTCACGCCGGGCGCGATGAGCTCGAGCGCATGATCAAGCTCGTGCGGCCGAAGTTCGCGGTGCCGATCCACGGCGAGTTCCGCCACATGGCGATCTATCGCGACCTATGCGTGAAGAACGGGATTCCCCGTGATCATGTCCTCCTGCCGGAGATCGGCGGGGTGATCGAGTTCACCAAGGACACTGCCAACCAGCGCGGGCGGGTGAAGTCGGGCAACGTGCTGGTGGATCGCCTCGGCGATCGCGACGACAGCCAGGTGGTGCTGCGCACGCGAGAGAACCTGACGCAGGACGGGTTCGTGCTCGTGACGATCGTGCTCGACCGTCAGAGCGGGGAGTTGATCGCCGGGCCGGAGCTGGTCGCCAAGGGGCTGAAGCCGGAGCTCAACCAGTCGGCCCTGCGCGAGGCCGAGCGCGAGTTGCGCCGCACGCTGGAGCGGCGCCGCAAGGGTGAGCCGCAGTATGGGTACGTCGTGCAGCGGACGAAGGAGACGATCGGGCGCTCGCTGCGACGCCGGTCCCGTTCACGTCCGCTGATTCTGCCGGTCGTGACCGAGCTGTAGCGGCAAACGGGCATCCGGTTGACAAAGACGACCCCCGCGATCCGAGGAATCGGA
>JBQCJS010000662.1:0-3742 GCA_051952485.1 Thermomicrobiales bacterium
TGGAAGAAGCTGCCGACGACGTTGCCGATGCCCTGCGCCATGAAATCCTGGGAGTCGTCCGGTTCCTGGCCGATGTCGTTGGGGTAGCGTTGCGCCACCCCGGCCGCTTGCAGGAGCCCCACAACACCGACCGCGACCCCGGTCACGCCCATGGTGACGACGTTTCGCAGATGGGGCAGCTCGAATGACGGGAGACCGGAGGGGATGTCGCCCAGGCTGCTGACCAGCGCTACCGAATCCCACTGGAAGACGATCGCGATGACGGTCGCGGCGGCAAGGGCCACCAGCAGGTTGAACTGCGCAATCCGGGTGTAACCCAGTCCCAGCATGAGCGCCAACGCGACCACCCCCACGATGGTCGTTCGCACGTCGATCCCGTTGAGGTGCTCGATCAGGTCCGCGGTCTTGGCAAGCTTGGAATCACCATCCCCGGAGTAGCCGAAGAAGTCCCAGAGCTGCCCCAGGATGATCAGGACGGACACGCCGGTGAGGAGCCCGGTCATCACGGCGTTGCTGACGAACTTGGTGAGCATGCCCAGGCCCAGGATTCCGAGCGCAAGCTGAAAGACCCCTGCCACCAGCGTGATGCCGATCATGGCCTGGACGCGATCCTCACCACTGAGGTCGCCGAGGCCGTCGGCCGCGACGAGGATCATCGCGCTGGTGGTGTTGACGACCATGAGTCGCGTCGAGACGGTCAGCGCGGCAACCGGCGTGGTCACCATCAAGGTGTAGAGCCCATAGACGGGGTTGATGCCGGCGAGCACTCCCGAGGTCATACCATCCGGAATGCTGGCGACACCGTTCGTGACGGCCGACAGCACGTCGCCGCGCGTCGGTTTCGTGCGCTCGATCCGGAATCCGGCCAGGCGCCCCGCCAGGTACTGCAGGATCGATCTGGCTGCTCGCTCCACGGTCACGCCTCCGATTCCGTGGAGACTGCCGGGTCCGACGAGGCCATGGCCCGGCGGCGATCGACGAGATGGCGGACATGCAGCTGGATGAGCACGCACAGCAGGAGCACCCAGAGGGGGAAGACGACGATCATTCCGCGGTTGAACGATGATGTCAGCAGCATGACCACCCCGACGATCACGCCAATGAGCGCGAACCATCTCGGCACGATGGCCGCGCTGGCACAGATGCGCGTGGTGGTGAAGACGAACATCGCCCCCATCCGCGTGGCGAACACGAAGAAGAGGGACCCGCCGAAGAGCGGGAATTCCCGGGCGATCAGCGGATCGACCTCCGTTCCGGCCAGGTCGCTCGAGATCGAGCCGATCGACAGGGCAGCAGCCGACGAGAACAGCAAGGCGAGGAAGATCACGCCGCTCAGGAGCTGGACGTTGGAGAAGAGCTCATCGATCGGCCGGATGGCGCGCAGGGAGATCCACATCCGGACCGTGACGATGAACCAGAGGAAGGCGATGCCGGCGAACGGCAGGAGATAGAGGGAGACCGCCGATACCACCGTGCTGTCGCCCGAGGAATAGAAGGCATCGATCTCCCCATCGGATGCACTGGGTCTGGGGACATCGAGCATGAGCCAGAACGAGGTAATGAAGAGGACGGCGTAGAGCGCGCCGGAGATCGTGGTGAACAGGGCCGCCGAGCGCAGCTGCTTCAGGGGATCTTCGGAGGGAGGGATCGCCGGGACGAGCGGAGCGCGTCGTGTGGCCACGAGCGGCGTCGAACCCATGTCGGACCGCAGGTCCATCGGCCGGTTGTCGGTGGTGTCCATCGTCCTGCTTGCCCCCGATCTCTCGTGCATCGGATCGGACGCTCCCGTGAGGTGCGCCCGTTCACCATGGTAGGGACCCGCAACATGCGGAGATACCTTCCAAGTGGGCGGGCGACGGTGGAGTTTTGGCGTAGCAGCCACGATGGGCGATGCGTGGGCCGCCTTCCGGACCTATGGTGGAACCCGATGGCCGGTCATCGGACGGGTGATCTGGCCGGGAGGCCGACCGTTTGGGCAATCCGCGTCATCAGATCAGGAGCGCAGACAACCATGGACGGAACCGATCTCATCTGGGGACTCGTGGTGGTGGCAGCCGGGGGCTTCATCTGTGTCTATGGCCTGATGCTCTTCAAGTTCGCCCTGGCAGCGATGGGGTTCGGCATCGGGTTCGTTGCCGCCTGGTGGCTCCTCGATGACCAGTCCGATTCGATGCGCCTGCTGATCTCGCTGGTCGTCGGGGCGGTGGCCGCCGTGCTGCTCTTCGCCCTCGCCCGCTTTGGCGTCTATGTCGCCGGGGCGATCCTTGGCCTGATCATCGCCCTCGTCGTGGGCGGCCTGATCGAGATCCTTGGGCCACACATCAGCAACCCCGTCATGTCGATCCTTGCCATTGGCGGCCTGATCGGCGGTGGGCTGTTTGGCCATGCCATCGGTCAACTGGTCGTGTTGCTGGCGACAGCCGGTGCCGGGGCCTTTCTCGTCGTCGATGGCTTGCGCATCTGGTTCCAGTCCCGGATGGACGGCGTGGCGGACACGCCAGACCGTCTCTTGAGCAGCTCGTTCTCGATGGTGCTGTTCCTGACCATCTTCGCGATCAGCGCCCTGAGCCAGTACAACAGTCGCGGTCTGATGCGCCGTGTCGTGACCTAGGTGCTCGCTGGGGCGCACTCGAAACGAGAAGGCGGGCGCCCCGGCACCCGCCTTCTCGTCTGGATACCGAGGTTCCGGTTCACTGGGAGAGGACCCGGTTCTTCGCCTCTTCGAATTGCTCGGATGTCAGGACACCGGCATCGCGCAATTGCGCCAGTTGCCCGGCGATGCCATTCGCCTCATCGGGAGAGCTCACGCCCGCCTGGGTCATCGCGTGCTGGGCCTGGTTGGCCTGGAGGGTCGCGACCTGGTTTTCGAGATCGGCGATTTCCGTCGAGGATGCCTGGGCGTCCAGGTCAGCCTGCGCGGCTGCCTGCTGATGCTGGTAGTGTCCGGCTATCGCATGGGATGTGACCATGGCGGTGCCGGTGATCGCGGCGGTGCGGGCGACGGTTCCAATCAATCCGGGGGATCTCCGGACCATGAGCGGGCGGCGGAACATCGTGGCAATTCCTCCTGCGTGTCCGGGGACGTCAGGCGTCGGCGGTGAGGTAGGTCTCGAGTTCCCGGATGACGCTGCGCGGGATGTGCTCGGAGAGGATGAGGCGGCCATTGGCGGCGTCGATCGCGTCTGCGAGTGGTTCCGCCCATCGATGCTCGATGAGCAGGAGCGCCGCGGACGAGCCGGGCGCAATCGCGGAGGCGACGGCCCGGCCGTCGGCCTCTGCCATCAGGCCGCGCACGTTCCCGACGATCGGATTCCAGACCTCGTAGCTGTCGTCCGGTAACGCACTGACCTCGACCACGGCCACGGAGCCGTGCTCATCGCGTACGACCAACAGGGCGTCGATCACCCGGATCAGGTTGGCCTCGGTGAGGGCGGTCAACGCATCGGTGATCTGCCCATTGAACTGGTTCCCCGAGAATTCGATGACGACGAACTCCACCGTTGGACTCGACATCAGCCCTGCCTTTCCTGGCTCACGGTGACACGATGGAGGATCCAAGGGTCATTCCCTATCATGCCGACTCGGCCCGTCTGCCGCATCCGCCGTTATGGCGCAATAACAGATGAATGCAATCCGGATGGGACCTTCGCCGGATGCGAGATCCCAGGGAGCTCGGACCGGAGCATTGCGGTGGCGGTGGCGGTCTATCGGCTGCATTCCGTCGGTATTGCTCGAACCTGTG
>JBQCJS010000663.1:0-2641 GCA_051952485.1 Thermomicrobiales bacterium
CCCTCGGCCTCGGGCTGATCGTCGCCTTCAGCCTCGGCCTCGCCGCCGTGCTGATCGGCCTCGGCATCCTGCTCGTCCGCACCCGCACGCTGCTGGACCGGGTCGGGACACGCGGCGGCGCGATCCAGCGCTGGCTGCCCCTGCTCAGCGCGACAGTCGTGCTCGTCCTCGGCATCGGCATCACGGTGAAGGGGATCGGGAGCATCGAAGGGCTGGGCACGGCAACCGGTACGATCACCTTCCGGATCGCCGCAGCGCTCGCCGTCCTGGCGACGGGCGCCATCGGGCTCACCTGGTGGCGGCAGGGAGACCGCATGCGGCAATCGTCGCTGGCAATGTCCACATCCACCGGCAGCACCGCGCTCGTGCCGCTGGCGATGCTGCCGCCCCGCTACCAGGACGGCCACGCCGTCAGCTCCGCCCCGATGAGCGCCGCGCCGCTCGTCTTCGACGAGACCGGGCAGGTCGCATGGGACCGCATCTGGGGTCACGACGATGCGGACCAGCCCTTCTGCCACCTCGCGCTCGCGGGCGGTCCGCCCCATCGTGGGACCCTGCTGGAACCGGATCCGGATGTTGTCGCCCCCGCGCGGGTGAAGGAGCTCGACGCCGTGCGGGCCGAGATCGAGCGCGGCCTGCGGATGGTGACGGGACTGCCCGTCACGCGGAACGTCGAACCGGGCTGGATCGGCCTCGTCTGCCCCGACGCCGAGGCGGCGGCCTGGCTGGCGCGGGCGATCGACGCCGAGAACGTGCGGGCGCGGCTCGACGGATCGACGATCCTGCTCCCCGCCGATCCCTCCTTCCGGACGGATGCCGAGATCAAGAACGTCGTCACCGCCACGGCAAAGACGTACCACTACTGGAGCGAGCACGCCGCCGCGCGCGCCACCGCGCCTACCGCCGCCACGCCTACCTGGCAATCGCGATCGTTCCACGCCCTGCGCTGGGCGTGGAAGTAACCTCACGCATGGCGCGGGCAGCGTGAACGCCACCCGCGCCGCACACGCACGACAGGTCAACCCATCACGAAGCTCTTTCCCGGACCCGATGCGCCCGAGATCCGGCGACGCGTCGCCCGCATCTTCATCGGCCTGCTGCTGGCGAACGCTGCGCTGTGGGCGACGGCCCTGCTGGTGTCGTCACACTACCCCTACGTGCTGGGAATCGCCCTGCTCGCCTACTCGTTCGGCCTGCGCCACGGCGTCGACGCCGATCACATCGCGGCGATCGACAACGTGACCCGGAAGCTGGTGCAGGACGGCAAGAAACCGCTCGGGGTCGGCCTCTTCTTCTCGCTGGGGCATTCCACGATCGTGCTGGTGCTGAGCATCGTCGTGGCGATCGCCGCCTCGTTCGTGAAGCAGAACCTTCCCGGCTGGCAGGATACCGGAAGCCTGATCGGCACCAGCGTCTCCGCCCTCTTCCTCTATGTGATCGGCATCCTCAACCTCATCGTGCTGATCGACGTCTTCCGGATCTTCCGGCGCGTGTCGCGCGGCGAGCCCTACGAGGCCGAGCAGGTGGACGCCACGCTGGACCAGCGCGGACTGCTGGGCCGGATCTTCGGGCCGGCGATGCGGGCGATCGACGCAAGCTGGAAGATGTACCCGCTGGGCGTGCTCTTCGGCCTCGGGTTCGATACCGCGACGGAGATCGCGCTGCTCGGCATCTCGGCGACGAGCGTGCAGCACGGCGTTCCGGCGCCGGTCCTCCTGCTCTTCCCGTTGCTCTTCGCGGCGGGCATGAGCCTGGTCGATACCACCGACTCGATCCTGATGCTGGGTGCCTACGGCTGGGCGACGGTGAAGCCGGTCTGCAAGCTATTCTACAACCTGAACATCACCCTCGTCTCGGTTGTTATCGCGCTGGTGATCGGGACGGTGGAGGTGCTGGACATCCTCGCCGAACGCTTCGAGCTGCATGGCGGCTTCTGGAACGCGCTCGGGGCGCTCGACTTCGAGCGGATCGGCTACGTGATGATCGGGATCTTCCTGCTCAGCTGGCTGGCCTCGACGCTCGTCTATCGCCTGCGCGGCTACGACGCGCTCGACCTCACCCCGGGCCAGGAACCGGCGCCGGGCGCCGGCTCCGCGTAGGAGCGCCGCCCGGCTGGACCTCTCCGCAACAGCCTTTGTGGCAGCCGGACCTCCCACGCGGTCAGAGGGATGCCTATCAGCCCGCGACCATGCTCCCCAAGGCGGCCACAAGGGCCGCATCTACAGGTGCTCCCGGGCCGTTCGTTGCTTCACACGGAGGTATTCCGGGTGCGTCGTGCGAGCTACCTACGGGAGCGATCCCCGGCGATCAGCCGTTGAGTGTGACGCCAGCAGCCTCGGTGCCCGCCGAGAAGCGGGCAAGCGTGAACGGCGCGATCGGGTGCGCCGTCTCACCCTCCACCGCGAGATCGGCCAGGATCTCGCCGGTGATCGGGCCGAGGCAGAAGCCATGGCCGCTGAACCCTGCCGCCATCACCAGCCCCTCGCGCGGCGTATCGAAGACCGGCAGCGCGTCCGGCGACTGGTCCAGCAGGCCACCCCAGACGTTCGCCACCCGTACATCGGCGAAGGACGGCAGGACGCGGATGGTGCGGACGATGGTGTCCTGGACCTGGGCGAAGGAAGGCTTCGTGGAATCCGCC
>JBQCJS010000664.1:0-2100 GCA_051952485.1 Thermomicrobiales bacterium
TAGACCGGCTTCTGCATTGACTGCGTCTGGATAGGCCACCGGAGCGACCGCACACGAACCCCAGCGGGCAGATCGTCTGCGCCGTGTTGCGGCTATGGTACCCACCGGCGGGCATCCATGCCACACCGGGGCGGATTCCTGCAATGGCACGAGCAGCCGCGCCGCCCGCAGGGCTCCTCTCCTCAGCCGCGATCCCCGAGGGCGATCCAGGCCTCCGGATCGAGTTCGCCCCGCGCGACGACGACCGCACGCCCGGCCAGGGAGATGCCGCTCGCCATCCGGGTCGCCTCGTCCCAGGCGAAGGCGACGGTCAGCGGCCATCCCCCGCTCGCCTGCACCGCGACCGGCCCCGCCGGGTCGACGAGCCCCTGCCGGCTGGCAGCAATCGCGGAGGCGACCGCCCCGGTGCCGCAGGCGAGGGTCTCGGCCTCGACGCCCCGCTCGTACGTGCGCATCCGGATACGGCTCGGCCCGAGGGGGGAGATGACATTCACATTGGTTCCCGCCGGGGCGAAATCGGGGTGATGACGCAACTCCCGCCCGATCGCGTCGAACGTGCCCAGCGGCGGCCAGGCATCGGCATCCTCCGTCACGACCACGGCGTGGGGCACACCAACCGGAACGCTGGCCACGTCCAGCACGCCGATGGAGGTCCGGACCGGACGCGGCGGCACGTACGGCCCGGCATCGACCATCGCGAGCCGGACGCCGGTCCCGTGAGAAGCCACCTCCGCGCGGACGAGCCCGGAGGGTGTCTGGAACGCGCAGGCGGCGGACGCGATGCCGTTCAGGACCGCGAAGCGGGCGCCGCACATGGCGCCGTTGCCGCACATCTCCCCCTCGGTGCCATCGGCGTTGACGTACCGCCACCGGAAATCCGCCGCCCCGGCACCGGGACCGTCGGGCGCGACCGGTTCGATGAGGACGACCCCATCGGCGCCGATCCCGGTGCGGCGCTGGCAGACGGCGCGGACGAAGGTGGCTTCCACGCCGGGCGCGATGGTCGGCTGGCGGTGGTCGATGACGACGAAGTCGTTGCCGCTTCCGTGCATCTTCGTGAAGGGGACCGGCGTGGCGGGGAAAGCAGTGTCCTGGATCGTGGGCACGAGGCGAACGCTCCTGCGGGAAGTCGGCGGGGACAGCCACACCAGCGTACCAGCGGGCCACTGGGCCGTCAGCACACGAACGATATTCATGGGGCATTGATCGTGTGGCGCCCCCTGGCGAAGCCGACGGAGTGATTCCTCCTGCCGGGTCAACGGTGACAGCCGTCGTTCGATCTCAGGATGCACGGCCGGGACGAGGGGGCTGACGCCATCACGACGTGCCGGCTGGCGGCTGTACGGCTCGGTCCTCATCGCCGAACCCCTTTCACGCACTCGCGCGTTTCCATGATGGTGGATGGTGCCTCACCGATGCAGGGATGCACCATCGCTATGGCAGATGGGCTACACTTGCCCCAAGTGTACGGACACCTCTGCGTGCCCTTCCCGCTGCCGGGAGCCTCGCTCCCGCGCCAATCGTCCTTACGGCCAGGTGGAGCCCGCGCGGGCGCATCACGCGCCGCCAAACCGCGCCACGGCCACCGCCGCACCCTCTCCCGGCGCACACGCACCCTTCCGCTGCCGTGGATGTCGTGCGGTCTCGCCACGTTCAGGAAGGATCCTCCCCTGTGACCCACACCTCCTCGCCGGTTCCGACGCCGACCGCCACCCGCCGCCCGTGGCGGCATCGCGCCCTGCAGACCACCCTCGCCCTCGCGCTCGGCGGCTCCAGCATCGTCGGCGCCGGCATCGCGACCATGGCCCAGGATGGCTCCGGCGGCGCGACCCCGATCCCGACGCCCGCGGCAACCTGCACCATCCCGGACCTCTCGGCGGCGAAGCCACAGGTGCAGCCGACGGTCTCCCCGACCGCTACCACGACCACCACTTCCACCGCCGCGCCAACGCGGACATCCCCGGCATCGCCCGCCGCCTCTCCCGCAAGCGGGACGCCCGTCGGCTCGCCTGCCGCCAGCCCGGTCGCGACCACGCCGGCCGCCGCCAGCCCCGCCGCCGAGACGCCGGATTCGCTCCAGGCGGAACTGACCCTGAGCGC
>JBQCJS010000665.1:0-10079 GCA_051952485.1 Thermomicrobiales bacterium
GGGCGCAGGAAGGCCTGCAACACCGTCAGGAAGGTCGATTTTCCGGAGCCGGACGGACCCGTCACCGCCAGCCAGCGACCGGGCGCGGTGGATGCCGTCAGCCCGGAGAAGACGTCCCGATCCATGCCCGGCCAGCGCGCGGCCAGGTCCTCCACGGAGAGGTGTCGAATCGCCGCGGCCTCCGCTGGACTCGTCCGGGAGGGGTGCGCCGGGCGGACTGCCGGTGTTTCCGGGGGCCGTGCCGGGCGATCGCCAGGAGCGGCATGCAGGAACCGCCCGAGCACGAGTTGCAGGGCGGGCCACTGCTGCACGGCGTCGCAGGTGGCGATGAACGGGTCGATCAACGCCAGCGGCGTCAGCACCAGCACCGCCGCGATCTGCGGGGTGATCGCGCCGTCACGCAGGGCGCCGTGCGCCAGCCAGAGCATCGTCATCGCGGTCGCCGTGCAGGCCAGGATCACCAGGGCGTTGCCCAGGCCCAGCGCCCAGGCCGTGCGTCGCGAGGCGGCCGTCGCCTGGCGGTCCAGCCGGTCGAGGTCCCGCAGGACCCGGCTGTCGACATCGTTCGCGTGCAGGTCCGGGGCGGCGGCGAAGAGCGATGCCAGCATCCGCGTCGTGCGGGAGTGCAGCCGGACCGCGCCTTCGCCCGCCGCGCGGTCGGCCTTCAGCGCCACCAGCGGCGCCACGACGAGGCAGGCGAGTGCGCAGGCCAGCATCACCGGCACTGTCGCCGGGTGCAGGATGCCAAGGGCAACCGTCACGACCGCCGCCGTCGTGGCGCCAATCAGGGGTGGCATCACCACGCGGGGCGTCAAGTCCCGCACGCGGTCGATGTCCCCGATGAGGTGATCGATCGCGCGGTCGCCGCGCAGGAAGCGGGCGATGGACGGTCCCTGCGCCGCGAGCCGGGTCCAGGTGGCGATCCGGAGGTCCGTCATCGCGGCAAAGACCGCATCGTGCAGGCGGAGGCGTTCGAGGTAGCGGAAGATGCTCCGGCCGATCCCGAAGAAGCGGACGCCGACGATCGCGACCAGCAGGTAGAGGATCGGCGGCTGCTGGCTGGCCCGCACGATCAGCCAGCCGGAGACGGAGGTGAGGGCGACGGCGAAGAGCGCGGCGATCGTGCCCCAGAGGATCGCGAGCAGGAACCCGGCCCGCCACGGTTGCACGATCTGCATCAGGTCGCGCAGCGAGCCCTTCGCCTCGCCGGAAGGCCGGATTGCCCGGACCGACTGTGCCTCGCCGGGAGCGGCGCTCGCCTCAGGCTGGGCGGGGGACGCGGATGCCGCGTGCGGCGCGTCCGGCTGCCCGCCCACCGGAACGACGCGATCGGCCAACGCCCGCACCTGGGCATCGTGCGCGACCAGCAGGATCGTCACCCGGCCCCGCAGGCCGGCGATCAGGTCCAGGACGAGCGACGAGGTGGCCGCGTCGAGGTGGGCGGTCGGCTCGTCGAGCAGGAGGAGGGTCGCGCCGGCGTCGATCCGGGCCAGGGCGCGGGCCAGCGCCACCCGCCGCAGTTCGCCCGGGCTCAGTTCCGCCGGATGCCGGTCGACCAGGTGCGCGGCGCCGGCCCGGTCCAGCAAGGCCAGCACCTCATCCCGCGCGAAATCCTCCGTATGCCCGTAGAGCCGGATCTCTTCGCCGACGGTCTCCGCGAACGTCTCCGGGTGCTGCGGCACCCAGGCGATCCCGTTCGCCGGGATTCCCTCGATCCGGCCGTCCACGCGCACGGAGTCATCGTCCGTCGTGCCGAGCAGGCTGGCGATGGCCGCCAGCGCGGTCGACTTGCCGCTCCCGCTCGGCCCGGCCAGCGCGATCACCTCACCCGGCGCGGCAGTGAAGGAGAGGCCATCCACGGCGGGATGTGCCCGGTCCGCGTAGTGCACGTGGAGGGCGCTCACCGCGATGGGGGTTCGCGCTGGCCGTCCCTCCGCCGACGCTCCGCCCGGTTCTGCGATCAGGATGGATGCCTTCGGGGTGGACGCGATCCGTTCGGCCCGCTCCATCGCCTCGATCCCGTCCTCGGCGGCGTGGAAGGCGGCGCCGACCTCGCGGAAGGGGAGATAGCATTCGGGGGCGAGCAGCAGCGCCAGCAACCCGATCTCCAGCGACATGTCGCCGTGCACCAGCCGCACGCCAATGAAGACCGCCACGACCGCCACGGAGATCGTCGCGATCAGTTCCAGCGCCAGTGACGAGAGGAAGGCGACCTTCAGCGTCTCCATCGTCCGCCGGCGGTAGCCCTCGGAGACCTCGCGCAGGGAGGCGACCTGCGCCTCCGCCCGTCCGAGCCCGACCAGGACGGGCAGGCCGCGCGCCAGTTCCACGAGCTGGTTGGAGAGCCGGGCGAGCGCATCCGCCGCTTCCGCCACCCGGTCCTGCGTGTAGGAGCCGATCAGGATCATGAAGACGGGGATCAGCGGCACGGTGAGCACGATGACGAGGGCGCTCACCCAGTCCGCCCAGAGGATGCGCGCACCGATCAGCAGGGGGGATCGTCGCGGCGCTCACCAGGGCGGGCAGGAAGGTGCGGTACCAGGTGTCGAGGGCGTCGAGTCCGGTCGTGGCGAGGGTCGTGGTCGCGCCGACCCGCTCGCCGAGGTCGTGGCCGCCGCGGGCGACCATGCGGGCAGCCAGGCGACGGCGGATACCGGCCTTCGCATCGGTGGCCGCCCGGGCGGCGACGGCATCTGTCGCCCAGGATGCGCCCGCCTGTACCACGCCGCCGGTGAGGCCGAGCGCAATAGCACGCCGCCAGTCGCCGCTGCCGATGATGACCGCGACGATGCCGCCGGCGACGGCCTCCGCGATCATCACCAGGGCGAGGGCCTTCAGGGTGGCGAGCGCGGCGAGCACGACGATTGCCCGCTTGCCATCCGCCGAGAGATAGCGGAGGGGGGACGCGGGGCGACGGCGCGCCGGGGGCGTGTCGGCTGGGGTCGATGTCGGAGGTGTCGAGGTCGGTCCGGAGGTCATGAATCCCGATTCCGTGTGCGGTTGGACGTGCCGATGTACCTGACGGGGTGCTCCGGGGATCGCTTCGCTGGACCGAGTACGTGTGTTCCGGCCCGGGGCGCCTTCATTTAGGCCCCCACAAACGACCGGATTGGCGGAGGATTCGGTCGAACCACGTCGTGGGGCGGGGCCGCCCTTCTTGCGCATGCCAGGTTCGGCGAGACGCGCCGGCCATCAGCACGCTCGCGGGTGCCGCACGGCCTACGCCGCGCTCGTCGCGTCCCCGCCTCCGCTAGTCCGCCGCGCCCTGGGCGTAGCGGCCATCGCCCACCTGCGCGATGACCGTGTGGGCATCCGGGATGCTGGCCGTGCTGATCCGCTTCCGGAAGACCCAGTAGGTCCAGCCCTGGTAGACCAGCACTACCGGCACGCCGAATGCCGCCACGAAGGTCATCACCTTCAGCGTGTAGGGCGAGGAGGAGGCGTTGTGGACCGTGAGGTCCCACGCGCCGTTCAGCGTGCTCGGCAGGACGGTGGGGTAGACCGAGGCGAAGATCGCCGCCGCGCCAAGCACGATGAAGACGGCCAGCCCGAGGAAGCCCCGTTTCTCCTCACCCGCCTTCAGGTTGAGCCATGCGAAGGCCACCGCCGCCACCGCGCCAAGGATCGGCAGCCATGTCCACCATTTGCCGTTGTCGAACTGGACGATGAGCACCCACGCCACGATCGGCAGGATCAGCACCGGCATCAGCCGCACCGCGAAGTCACGCGCGCGGTGACGGATCTCGCCGTCCGTCTTCAGCATGACGAACGCCGCGCCATGCACGAGGCAGAACCCGACCACTGCCAGGCCGCCGATCACGGCATCGAGATTCAGGACGGCCAGCCAGTTGCCATCGCGGTCGCCGTACTGGTCGAGCGGGAGGCCGGTCGTGGTCAGTGCCAGGCCGGCGCCGACGCCGAAGGCCGCCACGAGCGACCCCAGCGCCATCGCCCACGTCCAGAAGCTCGTCCACCGCTCGGAGTGGACCTTGCCCCGGTACTCGATCGAGACGGCGCGGAAGATCAGCCCGACCAGCACCAGCGTCAGCGGAATGTAGAGGGCCGAGAAGAGGGCTGCGTACCAGAGCGGGAAGGCCGCGAAGGTCGCGCCGCCCGCCGTGAGCAACCAGACCTCGTTGCCGTCCCACACCGGGCCGATGGTGTTGAGCAGCACGCGCCGCTCCTTCTCGTCGCGGGCGAGCAGCTTCATCAGCATGCCCACGCCGAGGTCGAACCCTTCGAGGAAGAGATACCCGGTCCACAGGACCGCGATGAGGATGAACCAGAGCATCGGCAGGCTCATGTCAGACTCCCATTTCCACACCCGGCGCGCCCGGCGCCGGGGTCGGCTTGCTCATGGATGCGGCTCCTGTGGCCGCCGTTCTCAGGGCGGTCACAAGGGCCGCATCCATGAGTGACGCTGATGAACCATGAGCTAGTACGCGAACGCGAGGACATCGTCGGCCTTCCTGCGTTCTTCCGGCGTGGGCTCGTGGCGCACCAGCTCCGGCATCGCGGAGGGGACGCCGCCGCGGGTGTATTTCCGGAGCAACCCGATCTCGACCACCGCCAGCGCGCCGTAGACCAGCGTCAGCGTCACCAGCGAGAAGAGGATCTCCCCGGCGGAGACGCCCGGTGAGACGGCCGCCGCCGTGAACATGAACACCCCATCGATGCCGGTCGGGTTCGGGGCCACCACGAAGGGCTGGCGGCCCATCTCGGTGAAGATCCAGCCGGAGGCGTTCGCGAGGAACGGCAGGAGGATCGCCGCGACCCCCAGCCGCATCAGCCAGGTCGCGGAGGGAACGGTGCCCTTGCGCGTGAGCCACCAGGCGAGGATGCCGCCGGTCATCGAGACGATGCCGAAGCCGATCATGGCGCGGAAGCCCCAGTAGGTGACGGGCATGAGGGGGACGTAGCTGATCTCCTGCCCGGCCCGGGCGCCGAGGCGCGGGTCGTCCGGAAGGTTGGTGCCGTACCGCTCCTGGTAGATCGGCACCAGGTCGCTCACGCCCTTCACCTCGGTGTCGAAATCGCCGTGGGCGAGGAAGGAGAGCAGGCCGGGAATGGCGATCAGGGTGGTCACGTCGTCGCAACTGTTGGAGCGCAGGTTGCCGATGGTGAGGATGGAGAGCTCGCCGCCGTTCTCGCAGGCGGCCTCGGCGGAGGCCATCTTCATCGGCTGCTGCTGGAACATCAGCTTCGCCTGCTGGTCTCCCGTGATGGCGACCGCGATTCCCGCCACCACCGCCACCACCGCGCCGATGCGCAGGGACGTGATCCAGACGGCGTGGTCGGTCCTGTCCCGTCCGGGGAGCTCCGGATGATCGCCGACCACCACGCGGCCATCCGCGTCGACGGTATCGACCCCGTCCGCGCGTCGCCGCCAGAGGTGATACCAGGCGATGCCCACCAGCAGGGCCGCACCGACCGCGAACGATCCCGCGATGACGTGGGGGTAGGCGACGAGCGCGGTGTTGTTCGTGAAGACCGCCCACGCATCGTTCATGCGGGGCCGGCCATCGACCAGTTCGATCCCGACCGGGTGCTGCATCCAGGAATTGGCGACGATGATGAAGTAGGCGGAGAGGATGGACCCGATTACCGCCGCCCACAGCACGCCCAGGTGCAGCTTCTTCGGCAGGCGATCCCACCCGAAGATCCAGAGGCCGAGGAAGGTCGATTCGATGAAGAAGGCCAGCAGCGCCTCCATCGCCAGCGGCGCCCCGAAGACATCACCCACGAAGCGGCTGTAATCGCTCCAGGCCATGCCGAACTGGAACTCCTGGACGATGCCGGTGGCGACGCCCATGATGAAGTTGATGAGGTAGATCTTGCCCCAGAACTTCGTCATGCGCAGGTAGTGCTCGTCACCGGTGCGATACCACATGGTCTGGAAGATCGCGACCAGCGGTCCCAGCCCGAGCGTGAGCGGCACCATGAAGAAGTGGTAGACGGTGGTGATGCCGAATTGCCACCGTGCGATATCGAGTGCGTCCATCCCGTTCCCCAAGCATCCAAAGCGGTTTCCTGGCCATCGAAGGGCGCGACCGTGTCCTGCCCCCGGACCATGCATGGGAGAAGTGTAGGGGGCGCCAAACCCCGGGTGTGACGGGAAGAATGCCAAACTGTAACGCGCCTCCGGGGCAAAACCGGCACCTGGCTGTCCGGGCTGACGCGGACTCCTCCTGACTCCTGTCGGGGATTCCTCGATCCCCGGTTGCCAGCCCGCACCGCCATGCGCGGGCGACCTGGCTCCGCGCCATGCGATCGCGCTCCGGCTGATCCGTGCACGGTCCGCCGCTCGGTGGATAAATCAATACGGGAATCAACTTTGAGAACATCGACCGCGGGATGAAATCAATCCTGATGATGATTATCTCGATATATCTTGACACCCGGACGTCCCGGGTATACGATCCGTGCGTGGTGATCGTCGGCTCGAGCGACGGGCAAGAGAATCGATCACTGGAGGTCGTTCGTTGGCCTGTATCCCGCTGGCCGAATGGCGCCAGCCAGACCTGACACAGAATCGACACAGGCCGGTCATACCTTGCCCGCATCGGGTCCCTACAGTACGGCAGCGGCACCTTCGAGTCGCTGGCCAATCGCCGCCCCAATGCGGAACGTCCCCGTCCTGATTGCCCCCTAGACTCGATCTCAGGTCAATGGTTTCGCTGGCTCGGTCCGTCATCGGCCCGGTCGAGGATTCGTGTGCTCGCCCGCATGTCGCCCACCCCGCGAAAGGAGTCTCCGTGAACGCATCCACCGCAGTACGCGTCCAGGGATTGCGCAAGTCCTTCGGAAAGACCGAGGCGCTGGCTGGCGTCGATCTTCAGGTGCCGACCGGGGCCGTGCTTGGCCTGCTCGGACCGAACGGGGCGGGCAAGACGACCACGGTCCGCATCCTGACCACACTCCTGAAGCCGGATGCCGGGACCGCCGAGGTGGCGGGCGTGAATGTCCTCACCCAGCCGGAGAAGGTGCGCTCCCTGATCGGCCTGACCGGGCAATACGCCGCGGTCGACGAGATCCTGACGGGCAAGGAGAACCTCGTCATGTTCGGCCAGCTCTACCGGCTCACCCACCGCGCGGCGGTGAAGCGTGCCGATGAGCTGCTGGAGCGCTTCCACCTGACCGATGCCGCCAATCGCACGCTGAAGACCTATTCCGGCGGGATGCGGCGACGGCTCGATCTCGCGGCCAGCCTGATCGTCGCGCCGCCGGTCCTCTTCCTCGACGAGCCGACCACCGGCCTCGATCCACGCAGCCGCAACGACATGTGGGAGGTCATCGCCGACCTCGTCGCCGATGGCGCCACCGTCCTGCTCACGACGCAGTACCTGGAGGAAGCCGACAAGCTCGCCGACACCATCGTCGTGATCGATCACGGCCGCGTGATCGCCGAGGGGACGGCGGACCAGCTCAAGACCCAGGTCGGTGGCGAGCGCCTGGCGATCGGCATCCCGAGCGGCGCCAGCCTGGACCAGGCCGAACGCGCGCTCCGCTCCCTCTCCGGCGCCGATGGCGACCGCGACGGCGGCGTGCAGGTCGATCGCGAGGCCCATGTCCTCACGGTGCCGTTCCCCGTGGGGGCCAAGGGGTTGCCGGAGGCCGTCCGCGAGCTGGACGCCGCCGGGATCGAGCTCGCCGATCTCGCCCTGCGCCGCCCGACGCTGGACGACGTCTTCCTCACCCTGACCGGACGTCCCGCCGACGAAGTCGCTGCCGCGGCTTCCACCTCGCAGGAGAAGGCCGCATGAGCAACCAGACCTTCACCGCCCCCGCATCGTCCGCTCCCCTCGCGAGCGGGAGCCGCCCGCGCAGCCACGCCGTGGACCTGGAGATGGTTCACCACAACCGGCTGGTCAGCGTCCTCACCGATTCGTTCGTGCTGGCGCGGCGCAGCCTGATGAAGATCCCGCGCCAGCCGGACTGGCTGATGGGCGCGACGATCCAGCCGATCATGTTCCTGCTGCTCTTCCGCTATATCTTCGCCGGCTCCATGCAATACGCGATGCCGCCAGGCGTGAGCGCCGTGAACTACCTGGTGGCCGGGATCGTGGTCCAGGGAATCGTCTTCGGCTCGATCAACACGGCCCTGGGCCTCGCGACGGACGCGAAGGAAGGGTTGATGGACCGCTTCCGCGTCCTGCCGATGACACGCTCGTCGGTCCTGCTGGGGCGCATCCTGGCGGATACGATCCTGATCGTGATCGTCACCACCATCACGCTGCTGGCGGGGCTGGCGGTCGGGTTCCGGCCGAACGGCGATGTGCTGGACTGGATCAAGGCGATCGGCCTGATGCTCCTGCTCTCGTTCGCGCTGTCGTGGGTGGGGGCGATCATCGGGCTTGGCTTGAAGAGCATCGAGGCGGTGAGTTCCATCGGCCTGATCTGGATCTTCCCGTTCACCTTCATCAGCAGCGCCTTCGCCCAGCCGAGCACCTTTCCGGGCTGGATGCAGGGATTCGCGAAGAACCAGCCCTTCACCCTCGTGGTCGATAGCGTGCGCGGCTGGCTGACCGGCTACCCGGAGGTCGGCAACAAGGGCCTGATCGCGACCGGGTGGCTCGTCGCCCTGATCGCGGTCGCGGTGCCGATCGCGGTCTGGACCTACGAGCGGCGCGCGAAGTCCTGATCCGTTACCCCGATCACTGACGGCGGGACGCCGTCCCCCCTCTCGACGGCGTCCGGCATCTCCACTACCCCCGGCACCACGCCCGCCGATGGCCAGCACCATCGCTGCCGGGCGTGGTGCCCGTTCCGTGATGTGCGGACGGACGCCCCCTCCGCTCCCGCATCCCGTGCTGCCTGCGGACCTGTCCTTGCAGGGCATTCGCCGCCGCACTGCGTACACCGTCTCGTCCAGCTTGGCATGCATCTGGCCATCGGCAGCGCGTCCGAGGCATGTCATTCTGAGCGCAGCGAAGAACCCCCGCGCGAAGCGCTTCCGGCGGAGCCGGAACTCGGTGCTGGCCACGAAGACGCGCGCCATGTCGCATGGGGTGGTGGAATCGTGAGGGGCAAGCCTGCCGCTCGGTGATCGACCGAACCACCAGGTCGATCTCCGCAGCGCATGCGTTGCCGTACCAGATTGCCATCGAAGCGGCCGTCCCGGTGCCGTCGTGCCCACCCTGGATGGCCAGCTTGTGGCTCGCGCGAAGCGATCCACCTTCCGGTGTAGCAGAACGTCGGGACAAGCCTGCGTAGCCTGGGACTCATCGAACCGTGCAGCGTGGTAGCGTCGGCCTACCGTTCGTCTTCCCGGTACCAGTTCCACGCCAGATCGTTCCAGCGGGGATTGCGCTCCTCAATCAACGCCACCTTCTTCGCACGAAGCCATCCTTTGAGTTGTTTCTCCCGAGCGATCGCGTCGCGCACGTCCCCAAATTCCTCGATGTGGACCAGACGGGTCGTTCGGTACTGTTTCGAGAAACCCTCGAACTGGCCTGCCTTGTGTTGCCAGATTCGCCGCTCGAGGTTATTGGTCACGCCGATGTAGAGCGTTCGGGACGCGCTCGCGACGATGTACACGTAGTAGGTGTTCAATGGTGCAACACCTTTCGAGCATGACCGGGCAGTTGCGGAAGTGCCGGATATCGACCTGGTGGTTCGGTCGCTTGCGCTTCGCGCGGGGGTTCTTCGCTGCGCTCAGAATGACATGCCTGGGACGCGCTGCCGATGGCTAGCTGCATGCCACCTCAGTGGATTGTCCAGACTGACCTGGCATTGCGCTGCGATCTCGGCGAACCACCGGCCGCAGCAACCACAACCACTGCGAGGGTTCGCCCTACGAAGTGGTTCGACCGAATCGCCCGGCAGTCCGGCCGAACCACTTTGTGGGGGCCCGTCGCGCTGCGGCCTTCATGGCGGCCCGACCAGGCATGCACAGGTCAAGTTAGCCTAAACAGTCCCCTCAGTGGGCTGTCTACCCCTGGCTGATCCATTGACGCTTGGAGGGGCCGCCATGAAGACGGCCCCTCCAACGGTTGGATCGCCCTGCCAGACTACCCGCTCACGCTACGCCCACCTCACTGCTCACGTCTCTATCCTCACTCCTCCATCTCCACGTCCCG
>JBQCJS010000666.1:0-3437 GCA_051952485.1 Thermomicrobiales bacterium
GCGGGGAGATCATCGGATACTCGATGACGAGGGAGCGCCGCTCCTTCGCCAGCCAGACGACCATGAAGCCGCCGCCGCCGAGGCCGTTCATCCACGGTTCGGTCACCCCGACCGTGAACGCCGTCGCCACCGCCGCGTCGATGGCATTGCCGCCCTTGGCCAGCATCGACAGCCCCGCCTGCACCGCCTGTGGGGTCTTCGCACCCACGACACCCCCCTTACCCTGGACCGGGGACCGGCTGACCTGCCAGGTAGACGTGGATGAGGACGTGGTCGTGATCGTGGCCGGGGATGCGGTGCTGCCGGCGGATGCGATGCCAGGATCGATGCTCATGGGAAGCCCCCTCGGGTCGGCGGGTGGAAGTGCGGCTGGCCGCGCGGACGGGATGTTTGCGCAGGATCACCGATCGTCCCGGGCGTGTCCAGAGACGGGGTCGCGGCAGGGCGGGCGGACAGGGTACGCTTGCCGACAGCAATGGACGAGTGGGATACCGGAATCGGGCGGTGGCGGTGGCCGCCACGACGCCGGTCGCGCAGGGCGGGTGGAGAGCGGTATGAAACAGGTCTCGGTGGTGCAGGTCGGATTGGGGACGGTCGGCGGCGTGATGCTGGAGCAGATGCTCGACCAGCACGACCGCTGGCAGCAGGAGTTCGGCCTCGACATCCGCATTGCGGCGGTCGCCGGCCGGTCCGGGGCGATGCTCGGCCCGGTCGATGCCGAGGGGACGGTCCAGTCCCTCGCTCCCGATGTCATCCGCGCGATGGTCGAGGGACGGCGCGGCAGGATCGCCTCCGATGTGGACACCGTTCCCCTCACCGAGGCCATTGCGCGGATCGCTCCTGCGGGTCCGACCGTCGTGGTCGATGCCGCCAGCGGCGAGCAGACCGTCGCGGCGCTGGTGACGGCGCTGGAGGCCGGGGCGGGAGCGGTGCTGTCCAACAAGGCCCCGCTCGCCCTCCCCCTGGCCGACCCCCGGGGAGGCTGCCTGTGGGATGCCGCCCGCGCTGGCACCCTCCGCTACGAGGCGACCTGCGGCGCGGGCCTTCCGGTGATCTCGACCCTGAAGGGCCTGCTCGATGCCGGGGACCGCGTGCTGGAGGTGACCGGCTGCCTCTCCGGGACGCTGGGAGCGATCTTCTCGATGGTCGCGTCCGGCGAATCCTTCTCCGAGGCGGTGCGGGAGGCGAAGACGAAGGGCTACACCGAGCCGGACCCCCGGGACGACCTCAGCGGTCTCGATGTGGCACGGAAGGCGCTCATCCTGGCGCGCACGATGGGACTGCCGCTGGACCTGACGGACATCGACATCCATTCGCTGGTTCCCGGGGAGCTGGAATCCGTCTCCGTGGACGACTTCCTGGAGCGGGTCGGGATCGAGGACGCCGAGATCACGGCCTCCGCGCGGCAGGCACAGGCCGACGGCGCGGCGCTGAAATACGTCGCCAAGGTGACCCCCTCCGCGCGGCCGGTCGCCACGGTCGGATTACAGGAACTCCCGCGCACGACGATGCTGGGGGCGTTGCAGGGGCCGGAGAACATCCTCTCCTTCCGGACAGAGCGGTACGACAGGTATCCGCTGGTGGTGTCCGGTCCGGGCGCCGGCGCGGCGGTGACGGCCGCCGGGATGGTGGTGGACCTGCTCGCCCTGGCCGATCGCCTCGGTTGAGGCAGGTGATCGGCGGGGGCGTCTGCGGGGTCAGGCGGACCTGGCCTCCTCGCCTGGAACCGGAGTGCGTTCGCGCACGATGCGGTCGATGAGGTCGAGCCGGTCGGTGGTGACCCCATCCACGCCGAGCGCGCGCAGGGTCTCCATGCGTTCCGCGTCGTTGACGGTCCAGCAGATGACCAGCGCGTGCATCGCCTTCAGGCGTTCCATGACGTCCGGCGTCGCGAGGCGATGGTTGAGGGAGATGGCGGGATAGTCGAGCCGGCCGACATGATCCCAGAATGCCGCCAGTTCCCCCTCATCACCCACCGAATAGATCGCCACGACGTTCGGCAGCGCCTCGATCGCATCCAGCTGATCCCACGAGCGGCCGCAGACGATGATGTGTCGCTCCGGGTGATGCTCGTTGATCCACGCCACCAGCTGGACGCCGAGCGCTGGACTGGTCCCCTTGAGGTCGAGGAAGAGGCGGGCGTCGATCGGCGTCTCGTCCAGCAGGCTTTCGATCCGGCGGAGCGATCGCGACATCCAGTGCAGTCGCCAGCCGTCGTGGAGCAGCGGCAGCGACCAGCCGAAGAGCGTCACGCGCTCGTCGTGGCGCACCTCCAGGATGTCGCGATGCAGCCAGACATCGGTCTCCAGCAGATCCGCGCCATGCGCGATGGCGCGTTCGGCCAGGGCGGCGTGATTGCCGGCGCGATGGGCGATCGCCAGCGGACGGTGCCCCGGGATGGCCTCCAGGAGCGTGGCGGTGGTGGTGGCAGGCGGTCGAGGGGAGGGTGACGGCATGGAGGCTCCGGAGAGGGCAAGCTGGCAGGCTCTCCGGAAGTGTATCGCTGCGAGATCCCGCTGTCCCTCCCGCCGTGCCGGACCGGGAGTACCGCCAGACGCAGCGACCCCGGGAGCGCCAGCAGGCCCTCCCGGGGCGTTGCGTCCGATCTGGTGCGGTTAGGCCTTGCGGCGCAGGTGGAGGGCGACGCCGAGGGTGAGCAGGGCCAGCGCCGAGGACATCAGCATGATCGGCCAGGCGCCGGACCCATCATTCCCCGCGCCCGTGTTCGGCAGGCCGTTCACGGCGGCCGTGGCCGTCGTCGCCGGTGCAGCGGTCGGAGCCGCCGTGGTGGCGGTGGCCGTGGCCGGTGTCGTCGGGATCGTGCCGGTCGCCGCGGGGGTGGTCGTGATCGCGGGCGCGGTGGAGGTCGCGGTCGGCATGGCCGACGTTGCGGTCACGGTGGCGGTTAGCCCAATGGTCGGGGTCGGGGTCGCAGTCCCTGGGTCCGTCGAGGTAGCGGTGGCTGTCGCTTGCGTCGACTCGATGTTCACGGCGATGCAGTTTCCCTCGCCCCCGTTGTCGGTCCCTGCCTGGAAGCTCACCGGGTTGTCGTAGGTAATGATCGCTCCGCCGTAGGCAACATACGGGGAAGCAAACAGGTCGAGCAGCCCACCGGAGCACGTGGTTCCCGAATACATGCGGATGGTTCCCGTGGTCGACTCGACCGTGACCGACTCCGTCGTCAGGATGGTGACCGGTGAATCCGTGGACCCATCGATCGTGATGCCGGGCGTCTCCTGAGCCGCTGCCGGACTCGACTCCTGTGCGGACACCGATGCCCACATCGCCGCACAGACCTGTGCCACCAGCAGCAATGCTGCTGCTCCACTCCAGCGTCGCATCGAATGCACGTCCTTTGGTACGAACAACGTTCAGGTCGGGTCCCACTCCACCAGTATGTGGTTGCTTCCTGGGGAAAGCAAGAAGACGGGGGGAGC
>JBQCJS010000667.1:0-4908 GCA_051952485.1 Thermomicrobiales bacterium
GCCCGATCTCGCTACCCCCACCGCTTCCGCGAACATGACCGACAATACGTCCAGCATCGTCGCGCGTCCTCGCATGCCGAAAGGAGCACAAGGCCATGTCCGGAGCCAAACGTCCCGTCCTGCTCGCCATCCTCGATGGCTGGGGCATCGCCCCACCAGGCCCGGGCAACGCCGTCACCCTCGCCCACACGCCCAACCTCGACCGCCTGATGGCCGAGTATCCGCATGCCTCCCTGCGCACCTCCGGCGAGGATGTCGGCCTGCCGCACGGTCAGATGGGCAATTCGGAGGTCGGCCACCTCAACCTCGGCGCCGGCTTCATCGTCTACCAGTGGATCACCCGCATCGACAAGGCGATCGCCGACGGTGAGCTCGCCACCAACGCGACCCTCCAGGCCGCGTTCGCCCATGCGAAGCAGCAGGGTGGCACGGTCCACTTCCTCGGCCTCGTCTCCAACGGCGGTGTCCACAGCCACACCCGACATCTGCTGGCCCTGCTCGACATCGCGAAGGCGTCCGGCGTCACGAGAACCCTCGTCCACGCCTTCACGGATGGCCGCGACACCTCTCCCACCAGCGCCGGTGAATCGCTCGCCCAGGTCGAGGCGAAGCTGGCCGATCTCGGCATCGGCAGGATCGCCTCCGTCTCCGGGCGCTACTACGCAATGGACCGCGATCACCGCTGGGACCGCACGAAGCAGGCGTTCGATGTCATCGTCCACGCCGAAGGGCAGCAGGCATCGTCGCCGGAAGCCCTGCTCGCCACCTCCTACGACAGCGGCACGACCGACGAGTTCATCGTTCCGACCGTCATCCCCGCCGCCGATGGCAGCACCCATCACGTCGGGCCGAGCGATACGGTCATCTTCTTCAACTTCCGCTCGGATCGGGGTCGCCAGCTGACCGAGGCCCTCTCGCTTCCGGACTTCACCGGCTTCGACCGGGGCGACTACACGACCGATGTGCCCGTCTACACCCTCACAACCTATGAGGACACCCTGCCGGTGCATGTCATCTTCCCGCCGCAGGACGTGAAGGAACCCCTGGCCAAGGTGATCGCCGATGCCGGCAAGACCCAGTTCCACACCGCCGAGACCGAGAAGTATCCCCATGTCACCTTCTTCCTGAACGGTGGCCGGGAGGAACCCTTCCCCGGCGAGGACCGGAAGATGGCCGCCTCGCCCAAGGTCGCGACCTACGACCTCCAGCCGGAGATGAGCGCCCACGAGGTCAAGAACTATGTGATCGCCGCGATCCGCTCCGGGGCGTACGACTTCATCATCGTCAACTTCGCGAACGACGACATGGTCGGCCACACCGGCGTCATCCCGGCGGTGGTGAAAGCGGTCGAGACGGTCGATGCCTGCATCGGCGAGATCCTGCCGGTGCTGCTGGCGGCGGGCGGCACCGCGATCATCACGGCGGACCACGGCAACGCCGAGGAGGAAATCGATCCGGTCACCGGCGGCCCCTTCACGTCGCACACGACCAATCCCGTGCCGGTGATCCTCGTCGCGCCGGAGGACAGTCCCCTCCGTCACGCGACGCTGCGCACCGATGGGCGCCTGAGCGCCGTCACCACCACCGTCCTCGATGCGATGGGCCTCACCCCGCCACCGGACATGACGCAGCCGAGCCTGATCGTCCGCCCGTAATCGATCCGCCTGCCGCCATGCGGGCAGGCACCAATTCGCTGCCGGAGGGCCGCCTTGAAGCTCTATTCCTGGAATGTCAACGGGATTCGCGCGGTGCTCAAGAAGGGCGCGTTGCAGGAGTTCATCGCCACCCACGATCCGGATGTCCTCTGCCTGCAGGAGACGAAGGCGAGCCCGGCCCAGGTGAAGCTCGATTTCCCGCAATACGCCGCCTACTGGAACGCCGCCGACAAGGGCGGCTACAGCGGCACGGCGATCCTGACCAAGCGTGAGCCGCAGCATGTGCTCGTCGGGCTGCCGCTGGACCTCGTCGCCCGGTACGACTTCGCGAGCGACCCCTTCGGCGATCCCACCACCGAGGGCCGGGTGATCGCGCTCGAACTGGAGGATTGCTGGATCGTCTCCGTCTACACCCCGAACAGCAAGCGCGAGCTCTCCCGGCTTCCGCTCCGCTACGAGCGGTGGGACCCGGCGTTCCTCGCCTACGTCAAGCTGCTGGAGGCAGGGACATACGGCAGTGGCGAAGCGAAGCCGGTGATCTTCTGCGGCGATCTCAACGTCGCGCACCAGGAGATCGATCTCGCCCGGCCCAAGGACAACCGGGGCACCCACGGCTTCACCGACCAGGAGCGGGAACGCTTCGGCGATTACCTCGCCAATGGCCTGATCGACACCTTCCGCTACCTGCATCCGGACGTGACCGGCGCCTATTCGTGGTGGAACCTCGTAAGCCGCTCGCGGGAACGGAACGTCGGGTGGCGCATCGACTACGTCGTGATGAGCGAATCGCTCGCGCCCCGCCTCCGGGAGGCCACGATCCACCCCGATGTCCTCGGCTCCGATCACTGCCCCGTTTCGATCACCCTCGCCGACTGAGCGATGCCGGAGGGCGGCCTCGCATCCACGAAGCATGAACCCGGTCCGCCATGATTGCGGCCCGGGTTCATGTTTCACGGCGATGACCGGGGGAAGCCTGTCGCTAGTTCCCGATCAACGCCGCGGCGATCCGCTGGAACACCGTGGTAGAGGCGTTGCCGTTGCGGTAGTTCCCGTCCGAATCGAAGCTCTCCTCGCTGAAGGTGACCGCGACCGCAATCGTCAGGTCCTGCTCCGGGTGATAGCCCGCCGTTCCCGCGTAACCGCTGAAGAGTGGGTTCTGCACCAGCCAGCCGTTCCCCCGCACCACCCCCAACCCGTAGTCCAACCGCTCGCCGAGGGTCTGGCAGGTGTTGCACCCCTCCAGCTTCGACCCGAATCCCTGCAACGATGGACCGGTCATGGCCTCGTAGGAGTTCCGCGACAGCAGCGTTCCCTTGCCGACGTGCGTCATTGCCGCCGCCATGTCGCCGATCGTCTGGACCTGCACCGCTCCTTCGGTGATGGTCCAGGCCGGGTCCCAGAACGTCGATTCCTCGTAGAACGGCACCCCGGCCGGAATCTTCAGCGCGCCTCGCCGCTCGCCGGTGAAGGCATGCAGGACGGGTTCCGGGATGGTCGCCGTCTGGAATGCGAACGTCTGCTTCAGTCCGAGCGGATCGAGGACCAGGCGCTGCATCAGGGAGGCGATCTGCTCCCCCGTCGCGGCCTCGATCGCCATGCCGAGGATCACGTAGCTCGTGTGGGAATACTCCCAGTTCGTGCCGGGCGCGAAGAGGCGCGGCTGGGCGAAGGAATACGCCAGGCGCTCCTCCACGGTGAAGGAATGGAACGGCGAGGCCAACTGGGCGTTCACGAAATCCGGACTCTGGACGTAGTCGCGGTACCCGGCGGTCATGTTCGCCAGCATCCGGAAGGTGGCGAGGTTCGCATCCGGAAGGTCGGGCAACCACCTCCCGATCGGATCGTCCAGACCGAACGCGCCCTGGTCGACCAGCACCAGCATCAGGGTCGAGACCAGCGAGATGGCCACCGCTCCATTCCGGAAGTACATGCCGGTCGTCGCCGGCACACCCGTCATCGACTCACCGATCGCGGTCAGAACGAGTTCGTCGTCCCCCCGGCGGACGGTCGCGATCACCGCCCGCAGTGAGAGATCGTCCAGCGACGCCGCCAGGATCTGTTCGACCGCCCCGGCCTCGTCGGAGGCCGGGCTCGCGGCTGGGGTGGCGGGAGCTGTAGCGGACTGCGCAACCATCCCCGGTCGGGCAGCGATCCCGGCAGCGGCGAGGCCGCCGGCTGCGCCAAGCACGGAGCGACGGGACAGCGCAGCGGATGTGGCAGGGAGCACGGGCATGGTGAGACCTCCAGGCGAGACGAGTTGGCCGAGGAACCCCTGTCAATCCTAGCGACACCATGGCCCGGCCGGGAGTGCGGCCCGTCCCGCCTCCTTGTCGATCCGTCCCATCAATCGACCAACCAACCACACCGACAACCGGGGCCTCCTGCAGGGGGCAGGAGGCCCCGGTTCCCAGCATGCGCGCTTGATCCGCGATCAGGCGCGGAGGGCGTTCCGGCCCGGATAGACCGCGGTATCGCCCAGTTCCTCCTCGATCCGCAGGAGCTGGTTGTACTTCGCGACGCGGTCCACGCGGGAGGGGGCACCGGTCTTGATCTGGCCCGCATTCGTGGCCACCGAGAGGTCCGCGATGAACGTGTCCGACGTCTCGCCGGATCGGTGGGAGATGATCGCCCGGAAACCCGCCCGGTGCGCCATCTCGATCGCCTCGAACGTCTCCGTCAGCGTGCCGATCTGGTTCAGCTTCACCAGGATCGCGTTGCCCGCCTTCTCCGCGATGCCCCGCTGCAAACGCTCCGTGTTCGTCACGTAGAGGTCGTCGCCGACGAGCTGCACCGTGCCGCCGATGTCCGCCGTCAGCTGCTGCCACCCCGCCCAGTCATCCTCGGCGAGGCCATCCTCCAGCGAGACGATCGGGTACTTCTTCGCCGCCGCCTCCCAGTACGCGATCATCTCCGAACTCGTGAGGGTCTTGCCCTCGCCCTTCAGGACGTATTTCCCGTCCTCGAAGAACTCGGTGGAGGCCGGGTCCAGCGCGATCGCCAGGTCCTCGCCCGCCTTGTAGCCCGCGCGCTCGATCGCCTCGACCACCAGCTGCAACGCCTCCTCGTTCGAACCAAGGCTCGGCGCGTAACCGCCCTCGTCTCCGACGCTGGTGTTCAGGCCGCGCTCCGAAAGCACCTTCTTCAGGGTGTGGAAGACCTCGTCGCCCCAGCGCAACCCCTCGGAGAACGTCGGCGCGCCGACCGGCATCACCATGAACTCCTGCATGTCCACGCTGGACCCCTCGGCGTGCTT
>JBQCJS010000668.1:0-14346 GCA_051952485.1 Thermomicrobiales bacterium
GGTCCCTGAGGTCGCGACCCCCGCATCGGAGATGGCGAGCGTTCTTACATGCTGATCGTGCCGGAAGGGATTGCGGATGCCCATCTGGCCTGCAGGTCGCCGCCCGCGCTGACGACATGGTTGTCGAGGCCGCGTCCCGTGAGGATGGCACTGGCCTGGTTGACGGCCCAGCCCTTCACATAGCCTGAAGGATCGATCCGGCCATGGTGGGTGATATCGAAGGCACCGCCAGTCTGGCGCCGGGCCTCATCGCACCGGGCGAGGATGGCTGCGAACTCGGCGCTCACCGTGTCCCGGTTCAGGTCACCGGCATCGAGGCGGCTGACCTCGCTGCTGGCGAGGAACGGGCTGTAGCGGGCGTTGACGGCAGTGAACCAGTCTGCCACGGCATCGATGTCAGCTTCGGTCGCGGCTGGGTCAGCGATGAGGACGGTGATCGGCATGCCCATCTCGAGCCAGGTGCGAGCGATCATGCTGCTGCCTGTTGTAGCGCCGAGTCGAGGGACTGGATGAACGCTTCCGAGGTGTCGGTCGCACCACTGACGATGTCGACCTGGGATGACTGGGCCGAGATCGCTTCCTGAATGAGGATTGGCATCGCGTTGTGGTTGATGGCCACCGACCGGTTGCGATGGTTCGGATAGGTGAGGAACGAGACATCCGTGATCCGGCCGTTCGCGACGGTGACCTGGACCTGCACATTGCCCCAGGAGGCATCCGCGGAGATGCCCGTGAACGAGCCGTCCCTGAACGTGCCAGCGGTGCCCGACGCGGTGGGTGTCGAGGTTGGCTGCGCGACTGCCGTCGGGGTACGAGCGAGGCGTGCCAGCGAGTTGGTCGTGTGTTCGGAGGAATCCTCTCCTTCGTCGGCAACGCTTCCTTCATTCTCCTCCTCGGACGATGAGGACGATGAGGTCGTCGTGGTCTGGTCTTGGCTGGTGGCGATTGCCCGGGCGATTGCTGCGACTGGTTGGGTTGCGTCAGTGGATGTCGTCACCGCACCCGTTAGGGGATGCGTCGGCTGCTGAAGCGCGTAGAGGGCAAAGAGGCCAATGACGGAGACGGAAAGGAGGAACCTCTTGAGCGTACGGAGCATGGTGGAGTGGTCTCCTGGTCGTGTGCGAGCCGAACCATCGCGATCCTGACTGCAGGATGACAGCACAGCATGAAGCGTCGATGAATCGTGTTCGGGAATTTGCTGGGGAGATTCTTGAAGGGTGCATGGAACGAGGAGGGGACGTTCCTGGCTGGCGTGTTGTGCTGATCCTGCGAAGGCTTCCAAGAGCCTCTCTGGCAGCACCTCCTGAGCCTTGCTCAGGCGCCGAGGTCGCCCCAGCCAACCATAGGTTCGCTCCACCACCCACCGTCGGGGCAGGGCCTGAAAGCCGTCGGACGTTCCGGCGGGTCGGCTCCTGGCACCCCCCAGCCCGGGCCGGGGGCTTGCGGGCCACCTCCGCGTCCCAGCCAAGGGTCTCGGAAATCGGCGCCTGCTAGCCGAGGTCGACCCAGCGCTTGGCCAAGCCGAGGAAAGCGCGTGCATGGGAGCCGGGACGACCACCGGGTTTCAGTAGTGGAATGGATGGTTGGAGGATCGCCGATTGGGCATCGGTGAGGTCGGGCGGGTAGGCGGGGCGGAGCATGGCACACCTCCCGTGGCAGGGGAGCGGACACGTCGCCTCTCAGTTTGCCCCCTTCTCAAACTCCCTGCTCCCTCATGTCTGTCCCGACAAACGCGACAGTGGTGATAGGCACCTATGAGGTAGGGTTGGGGATTTCTTTCAGGAGCGCCAAGTCTTCCGGAGGTACTTGAAGTCAACATTGATTCAAGGCTATGGACATGAACAAGAGCCACCGAATCTCGGCAGAAACTTCTCTGCCGAGATTGGGTCTGTCATATAGGTGGTCGAGGGGAGATGGTATTCGGGGATCAGGTGAACGGAATCGCCTGCGAGCCCAGGTGGGTCACTTGCGACTCATGCGCGACTGCCAGCGGACGCAGCGTCGAGGCGATCAAGGCGAGAAACGCTCCCATGGCGAGCACTCCGGGTGCGAGAATGGGATCGCGTCCCGTGAACCCTTGGCGCAGGGCCGCGCCGAAGGACGCATCCGGCCGGAGTTCGCGCACGAACTCCATGTTGCCGCTGATATGGAAGTACATCCCGAGCAGACTCGCTCCCGCGCTGAGCAGCATGAACCCCTGCATCCAGCGCACCGTCCAGGTCGTTGGCCTGAGCCAATTGCCGAGCACACTCAGGATGCCAATGATGGCGATCGCAAACGGGATAAGTTGCTCAAGTTCTTTGTAATGCTTCGCCGCCAGCAACTCCACCATCGACGCCAGAAAGACGAGGATCGCCAGGAGGTAGAGAAGCCGCTGAGTGCGTTGAAGCTGCATGGTGGCTTCAGGGTGGCTCATGACTCGATTCCTTCCTGCGATCCGATCAGGACTGCACGAGATATGGTGCCGCTCCGGCCGCATCCGCTGGGGACACGAGCGTTGCAAGCGCCGCGAGGAAGGCGTCGTTCGAGGCATAGGTTCGGCCGTCGATCAGCTTCTGTGCGATGGTGTCATCGACGCCTGGCAACTGCTTGAGGGTCTCGACATCGGCCTTATTCGGGTCCACGGGCACAAAGACATACTGCTCCCAGGTCGTCACCTGATCGCTGTCCACGTACTTGCCGAGCTCCTGTCGGAACTGCACGATGCTGGTGTAGGGGCGGTACTCCTTGAACTCGTCGAGCATGCGATCACCCACGCCCGGTACGGTCAGCAACTGCTCGTCGTTGGCGGAATTGAGATTCAGCTTCGTGAAGGTCGGCGTGGCCACCGGAGACGAGGATGCCGCTGGCGTGGGAGTTCCTGCCGCGTGAGCCAGGGCAGCTCTTGAGGCCAGCAGGATGGCCATGAGCATCAAGGCGATACGAAGGGATTGAACGATGCGGTGCATGAGAGGACTTCCTTTCGTGACGGGCTTCCGACGATAAGGGACACCCTTATCGAAGCTGATGGTGCGCGGTGTTCCTGAACCGCAGCTGTGCGATTCCTCGGGATCCGGCGGGAATCCGGCCGAGTGCGGTCATCGGATCGCTCGCCGTGAGCGCCAAGGGGATGCTATGGGCTTTAGATGAAATCCCGATAAAGTGGTCATGCAGCACAGTGCGGGTTCTGGCACCCCCATCAATTCATCGCCGTTTCATCTGGTGTAACAACACTGGAGCCCGCAAGGGGCGTCCGAAGGAGCGATAGCCACGAGCGGAGAAAGAGAGTCACTCGTGCGTATCTTGCTCGTAGAAGATGAAGCACGCTTGGCGAGCCTCATCACTCAGGGACTGGTCGAGGAAGGCTACGCGGTCGATTCCGTGTCGACCGGCGAGGAGGCATTCGCCTGGTTACGGCACCAGGTCTTCGATGCCGTGGTGCTGGATGTCATGTTGCCGGGGATGAGTGGTTTCGCCGTCTGCAGGTCCGCGCGGGAACGCGGCGATCAGATGCCCATCCTCATGCTCACTGCGCGTGATGCGGTCGAGGACCGCGTGACCGGTCTCGACATGGGGGCCGACGACTATCTGGTGAAGCCCTTTGCGCTCGCCGAGTTGGCCGCCCGTCTGCGTGCCCTGCTCCGGCGCCCACCCCAGGTCGCCGAGGTCGTGGTGACCTGTGGACCGATTCGGCTCGATCCGGCACGCAAGCAGGTGTGCTCCCATGGACAGCCCGTGATCCTCGGAAGCAAGGAGTTCAGTATTCTCGAATACTTGATGCGCAACGCCGACCTGGTACTTACCCGAACCATGATCACCGATCACGTCTGGAACTATGATTTTCCGAACTCCACCAACGTGATCGATGTGCATATCCGTGCCTTGCGACGGAAGCTCAACATCCCGCTCCCGGACTCCCCCATCGAGACGGTGCGCGGTGTCGGTTATCGGATCCGGTCGCGAACAACATGACCATCTGCGTGCCGATCCGCTGGCGACTGACCCTCTGGAACACTGGGTTCATGGTGCTCATCCTGATCGTGGCGGGGGTAGGGCTCTTCGTCGGACTCCGTCTAGCGTTGTATCAGAACTTCACCGAACAGGTCATGGCCCAGGCCCGTCTGGCCTCCACGACGGACGTGGACAATCCGGCGGGCCTCGCCTTGTCCGCCGGGGCCGAGATCTCTGGAGAAGGCGATGAACAGTTCGTTCGTCTCATCGGGCTGGATGGGTCGTTGGTGGCAGGTCCGGCGGACAGCATGCGGCAAGCACCGGTTGACCCAGGCACGCTGGCGCGTGTCCGAAAGGGTCACGACACGATTTCTACCCAGCCTACACATGATGGAACGCTCGTCGTTGCCTCACTCCCCGTTCGCGATGACGCCCATGCAGTCGTCGGGATTCTGCAAGTCGCCGTGTCACGCGATGACGTCGATGAATTCCTCCGCACCCTTAGCGTGGGACTGCTCCTGGCTGTCCCCCTGATCGTGCTCGCCGCCGCTGGTGGTGGCTACCTCCTGGCTGGACGGGCGCTGCGACCGGTTGCGGAGATCACTAGCCTTGCTGCGACGATGGATGGGCACAACCTCTCAGCCCGCCTGGCGCTGCCATTGCCGGACGACGAGCTGGGCCGACTGGCCACGACGTTCGACGCCATGCTTGACCGGATCGAATCCGCCGCAGCCCAACAGAAGCGATTCACGGCCGATGTGGCCCACGAACTCCGGACGCCACTTGCCATCCTGCAGGGCCAGGTTGACATTGCCCGCGCGCGTACCCGAAGTGTGGCGGAATACCAAGCGATGATCGCCGCCGTCGACGACGATCTCGGTCGGTTGAGGCGCCTCGTCGATACACTCTTCCGCCTCGCCCGGGCGGATCAGAATGGTATCCCGGTCTCCGCCAGCCCCTTCGACCTTGCTGAGACAGTCGAGGCCATCGGCGAACAATACGCTCCAATCGTCCAAGCCGGGGGCATCGCGATGGTCATGGAGACGACATCGACACCGGTGACCCTGGATGAAGATCTGATGGTGCAGATCCTTGTGAACCTGATCGACAACGCGCTCGCGCACACGCCCGCTGGCGGATCTGTGGCGTTAGGGTGCCGGATGGAAGGGCAGGAGGCGGTCGCTTGGGTCCATGATACCGGCATCGGCATCGCTGCCAACCACCTGCCCCATCTCTTCGATCGCTTCTATCGGGTGGATGCAGGACGGGATCGCCAGCATGGCGGTGCGGGCCTTGGCCTCGCCATCACGAAAGGGATCATCGACGCCCTCAACGGGTTCATCGCCGTCGAGAGCACGCCGGGCCAAGGTACAAGTGTGACGGTCCGGGTTCCTGCCTCCCTCAACTCAGGAACGCTTCCTAGTAAACAGGGTTGATGAAACGGCCACCCAGATCGAATGACGATGCCCTACGCTGCCGAGACGATAGGCAGAGCGTCGTCACATCGGCGATTGTCACAGCATTCGATCACATGTTTGGGGGAGGGCGGAACCCCCCCCCGATCGCCAGTGATCGTGGGCAAAGATGCGAGCGTCGCAAGCTGAATGGACCATTACAAACGCGACCCCACAAGCGCCTTGCTCATCCAAAATCATGGGCTGAGTCTGTGCAGGCAGCAATACGATTCAATCTCTCAGTGCGATTACAAGGACTGTCGATTCCGACTGGCTACGAATGCTTCACATGTCAGTCCGATCCGTGGTGCATGCACAAGATCGTCAGGTGGCTGGGAGGCTGGTGAGTCCGGCTTCGGTTGAACGGACAAGACAGTGGCCAGCCAAACGCCAAGCACCTGTTGGCGCCGCCAAAACTAGTCACGCATTCCATAACCCCCGAATAGCGACATAGGGCACCAACCCGTGAATCAAACCTGAAACGAAACCGCCACACTTCAGAGGTCCCATCCATCCATCTGCAATTGAGATATCGTAGGATATTCAGGTGGTGCGTGCTCCCTGCACGCGCTCAAGTGGAGGTGGGAGTGTCACATGGCAAATTACCCACCGCCTCCATTTGAACCTTTGAGTACCTGCTCTCCTTCACCGAGAGGATAGTCAATCATGGTCGCTTTCCGCTCGATCCTGGTACCGCTCGATGGATCTGACGCCTCACTGCAGGTCCTCTCGTATGTACAAGCCTTGCAGCATCCAGACCTTACGGTAACACTCTTGGAAGTTGTGCCCGAATCCCGAGGGTTCGTGCCATATAAACTTGACGTTGAGTATGGTTCGGAGGTCTATCCGGAGGTCGAACTGGCGGAGAACATCCTATCTGATCTCCAGAGGTTCGCAGACGAATTGGTTGCCGGTGGGATTCTCAGTACCAGGCCAAAAGTTCACGTAGTTGTTGGTGATCCTGCAGAGATGATCCTTGAGAACGTGGACACGCAGAATGCCAATCTCGTTGCTCTCGCTACTCGCGGTCGGGGAGCAGTTAAGCGTGCTCTCTTCGGGAGTGTCACCGAACGCGTGATGCGCCATTCTCAAGTTCCTCTTCTCATTGTCCTGGCCAGGAACGAGGCGGTTCCTGGCGAGGTGGCATCGATCCGTCGCATTGTTGTCCCCCTCGATGGCTCTCTCTTGGCGGAAGGGGCGCTCCCAACTGCTCAATCGCTGGCCCAGCAACTTGGGATCCCGATCGTGCTCATCCAAGCGGTCCCGCTCGATGCTGTCGCAGGATTCTCTGCTGCCATCCCCCAACGAACGCTTCACGGCATCCTGCAGTTCGCCCGAGACTATCTGTCGAGCATTCGTGATCACCTTGTTCGAGGAGGCACCGAGGTGACAGTATCGGCAGAGATTGGTCAGCCATTTGACGTCATCAACACACTAGCTGAATCCGATGACCTGGTCGTCATGACGAGTCATGGTCGGACGGGATTCAAGCGTTGGCTCATGGGCAGCGTCGCTGACAAGGTGATCCACGCCTGTTCAGCGCCGGTCGTTCTCGTCCCAACACGGCATGCGCTTGTTGTGGCACCCGCAGGAGACAATTAGTCCGAACACGGGTGGAATGAGACGGCTCGCCAGTGTTCGGGAATGGCATCGGCATTGGACAGGAGTTGCTAGATAGTTCCATGCCAGTTCACGCGTAATCCGGGAAGAGCCATGTGCAAATCGGCTTGTCGGCGCATGTCAAGTGTCCCGAATCCCACGTAGAGATCTGGTGTCTCGGACCTAAACCAACCACCTCCGCGCGCACTCCAACCGAAATGTGAAAGCCCGATGATCTCGGTGCTTCCAGCGTCTGCGGATCGATCGGGGCCGCTGGGAAAGCACTTGTGATCGTTCTCGCGAACGTCCAGCTTCATCAGACGACCCCTGCAGAGCATCGGCAGGAAGCCAAACGACCAGCCGGTCGCCGACTTTCGGCTACGCATGGGGCAAACTTGTTGTTTGAGCGGGAGGAACGGTCGAAGTCTGGTCAAGCGCCTCAGACTTGGTGGGGTGGGCATGAAATCCGCCCCGTTTCACGGCTTCAATAGACGGTCGATCGGCACTCATCGCGAATCGTGAGCCGCCAATGCCGGTTCATGCACCATCGTGAGTGCGGCCACGAGTCCGAGCGCCCCCATGAAGATCATGAGTGGTCGATACGCGCCAACGATACCGTAGGCCATGCCCATCGCCACCGGGGCAAGGGCGCCACAGATGGAAACTGCCGCGCTCTGCGTGCCGCTGATCGAAGCAAATGCGTGGAGTCCGAACCGATCGAGCAGGATCATCGGCCGTAGCAGGGTCAGGGCACCACGCCCCGCTCCCAACAGGAGCACCGCCAGCATCACACCAGGCCGTGTTGTCCAGAGCACCAGGATCCCAACCGCAAGCGCCTGCATCCCCAGCATGATCGCGGCAAGAGTCACGGGAGACCATCGTTTGCCGAACAGCGTCATCAGGATGCGTGCAAGCACCTGGGCCGCCCCAATCGCTCCGGTGGCGGTGGCGGCGAATGCCGGGCTGTCCCCTTGCTCGACCAGATAAGCGATCAGGAAGGCGGCCACGGCCGTCGAGGCAAACGCCTGCAGGCCGAACGCACCCGTGATCTGCCCGCATCCCGCAGGCGCATGCCTTCCTTGGGACGCTCTCCGTGCTCAGGGGTGGCGTGTGGTAGCGGCGGCGGCCGGCGGAGCAGGAACACATGGGGAAGTGCGGTCAGGAGCAGCAGCATCGCTGCGTAGCTGTCGAGCGTCTGACGCCAGCCATACCGCATCGCGAGCCAGGTAGTGAGGGGCAAGAAGATCGTGCTGGCGAACCCAGCGCAGATCGTCACCACGAGCAGTGGCCGACTCCGGTCATGGGCAAACCAACGGGTGATGGTGGCGAACGCCGGCTCGTAGAGGGTCCAGCTCATCATCACGCCGATCCCGACCCAGATCAGGACATAGATGGGGAATGTCTCCACTCTCGCCCATGCGAGGACCAGGCACGTGGCGCCGAGGGAGCCAAGTGGCATCAGGATGCGCGCGCTCTGACGATCGATCACCATGCCAACGATCGGCGCCGTGAGACCGGAGATCAGGATGCCAAAAGAATAGGCGGCGGTGAGTCGTCCTTCCGACCACCCAAGATCGTCCCGCATCGGGATCAGCAGGGCGACGAAGGCGTAGTAGAGGATGCCCCAGGAGACCGTCTCCGTCAGGGAAAGGACCCAGACCTGCCCCCATGCCTCACGATGGCGATCATGCATGCCCGCCGCCCCGCCAGGGACATCGGCAAATACGGCCGGATCGGGGAGCGTGCCGTCGAGTTTCGCCCATTCCCGATCGGTGATCTCCGGACTGTGCTTGTCGGGAACGAAGTTGCGATAGGCCATTACCTGCAGGCCCAGGTGCATCAGCTCCCAGCCCTGGGGCAGGTGCCACAGGATATTGGCGACGTGCACGTGCCGTTGGTGCGAGAAATTCCTGAGCCGTCCGGCCAGAAAGAGGGTGATCATGTTGCGGTAGGTCCGCTCGGTTGCGATCTATGCAGGGTGAGGGTTCGTTATGGCTGGTTATCAGGAGGAGCGATATGTGCCGGTCCATTTTCTACCACCACCTCACTCACGAGTTCGGCTACTTTTGGCCGAACTTCCTCAAGGAGCATCACGCCTGCGGGAGTAGCGGTGTAATACTTCCGAATTTTGCCAGCCACTAGGCGATCATCCCGCACCAAATATCCGGCGCGTTCCATACCGTGAAGGATGGGGTATATCGTCCCTGGGCCAATATCATAGCCATGGCGCTTGAGTTCTTCGATCAGGGCGGATCCATAGACGGCATCGTGCACCGCGTGGTGAAGGATATGGATTTTCATGAATCCCAAGAGAAACTCGCGTAGCATGTCCGGTCTCCGTTGAAGGATCGCTCCTATCAGGGCTGGTTAGCGAGGTTATGCTGCCTTTGCCGCAAAACCACTATACGCCCGATCATGCCGATCGCCACCATCACGACGCCCAGCGCAATCGAGAGCCATGGAAGTGTGGCGACCAGGATCAAACAGCCAATGAGACCGAGAATGAACGTCAGGCGGGGCCATCGACGTTGCTCCCTGGGTTGCGTAAATGCCGAAGCGTTCGCGACTGCATAGTAGATGAGAACCCCAAACGAGGAGAACCCGATGACACCCCGGAGATCGACGAGCATTACTAGCGTCGAAACCACGACAGCCAGAGTCACCTCGGCGTGGTGGGGGACGCGATATCGGGGATGAACCGCTGCCAACCAGGATGGAAGGTCACGGTTCCGTGCCATAGCCAGGCTGGTCCGTCCGATTCCGGCAATGAGTGCCAGGAGCGCCCCGAGGCTGGCAATCGCCGCGCCCACGCGCACGACCGGGGCAATACCTCCGACCCCGGCAGTGTTTACAGCAGTCACCAAGGGGGCCGTCGACCGGGCCAGTTGATTGGCTCCCGCCGCCATCAAGATGGTCACCGCCACCAGCACGTAGACCACCACGGTGATGGCGAGTGCGATCTGGATCGCACGAGGAATGGTCTGCGCGGGATCCAGAACTTCCTCTCCCATCGTCGCGATACGTGCATACCCGGCAAAGGCGAAGAAGATGAGGCCTCCTGCTTGGAGGATGCCATAGGGGCCGTTGCTAGGTTGCCACCATCCGTCAAGGTTCTGCGATGAGACATCGCCTGCCACGAGGATACTGACGACCACAACTGCGAGACATGTCAAGGAGAGCGAAACCAGGATCTTGGTCATTGCCGCAGTTCGGGTCACCCCCCGATAGTTGAGGGAGGTCAGTGCAACGACGGCAATGATCGCAACCACGCGCTGAAGCAGGCGATCAGACGGCAGCACGTAGGACGCAAACGTGAGGGCCATCGCCGCACAGGAGGCAGTTTTGCCGATGACGAATCCCCATCCGGCGAGAAAGCCCCACCACTCCCCGAGGCGTTCTCGCCCGTAGATATAGGTTCCACCCGAGGTCGGGTAGGCCGCAGCGAGTTGTGCTGAGGCTGCTGCGTTGCAGTAGGCGATGATCGCAGCAATGACCAATCCGATGAGCAAGCCACTTCCCGCGGCTTTCGCAGCTGGTCCGAAGGCGGCAAATACTCCCGCACCGATCATGGACCCCAGCCCGATGACGACGGCATCGGTTGTCGTGAGTCGTCGGAGCAGGGCGGGACATGAGCTGGCCAAGAGGATCTCCTGAGCTAGGGCTGGATGAGGCGGTGCGGTCGCCAATCAATATCGAATGTCGATATCATATCCCTGTACTAGATGTGTGTCTATCCTTCTTCCTGGTTCTCCGGGATCAGCCGCTCCACGATCACCACGTCACGCCAGACGCCATCGAGCTGGTTGTGCCGTTCGCAGACACCCACTTCCCGGAACCCGCAGCGGTGGCAGAGGGCACGGCTCGCGGTGTTCTCGACGAAGATGCGCGAGAGCAGCTTCCAGAGTCCGGCATCACGGCTCGCCTCGATCAGCGCCGTAAACAGAGTCCTCCCGATCCCCTTCCCGCGATGCCCCGGAGCGATGTAGATCGAGAATTCTGCCACGCCGGCGTAACAGACCTGCGATCGATACGCGTCTGCCCCAGCCCAGCCGACGACCACGCCATCCTGCACGGCCACGAGCACGGGGTAGCGCGGATCGTGGCCACGGAGCCAGGCCGCTCGGTCATCGGCTGATCGCTCGGCCGTTTCAAAAGTGGCGATGCGCTCCCGGATGCCGGCGTTGTAGATCGCGGCGATGGCGGCCGCGTCGCTTTCCTGGGCCAGCCGTGTGATGATCTCACTCCTCACGCTCCCCCACCTGTCTCGATGTCCTGCGCGAACGCGGACGGCAAGCCGTCCGCCTCGCGGATCGCCGGTGGCCATGCCCGCGATGTCATAGCGTACCCGCCGCATGGTGGTCGCGACGCTCCCCGCGTCGTCGATCGTCAGGAGCAGCCAGCCGGCGCGCGGTTCCCCGTCCTTAGGCTTGCCAACGCTGCCGGGATTCACGAAGCGTACGCTGGCGATGCCCCGCGTCCACGGCTTGTGGGTGTGCCCGAAGACCAGCCCATCGGCATCGGCCGCCGCCGCGATCCGGGCCAGTGAGGTGGGGTCCCGATCCGCGAACAGGTCCTCGTTCCTGCGGCGCAGGCTGCCAGGCACCAGCCGGACCCGCGCCCCATTGGCTGCGAACCGGATCTCGGGGAGTAGGCTGCGGAGATAGGCTTTCCGGTCATCCGTCACCGTCGCCTGTGTCCACATGAGCGACTGCTGCCCCCGTTCCCGCTCGCCAGCGTCACGGTGGGCGCACCAGGTCGATCGTCTCGTGCAGATCCTGATCTTCGGGTGTGCATACGGGCGGATCGTCGATGCCTCCTGCTCGGTCACGACCATCCGCGGGCGGTGCGACGAGTGGATCGCCGCCGGCGTCATGAACCACCTCCTCGCTTTGGCGCTCGGCGGCCTACGATCGCCTGATTGGGGGTGGCGCTGGACGACGTCGTGGTCGATGGGTGCCTCACCAAGTCGCCGTGTGGGACGAGGGTGAGGGGCGATCGCCAGTGGATCGGGGCAAACAGGGCCACGAACGCTCCGTCGTGGTCGATGCCAACGGCATCCCGCTGGGAGCAATCGCTGCCCCGGCCAATCGCCATGATTCCCCGATGTTGGTCCCAACAGTGGATGCCGCCCACGAGAGGTGCGCAGGCGGTGCCATCGTCCATCTTGATCGCGGATACGACGCGGACATCACCCGAGAGCGGCTGGCGACCCGGGGACTGCACGGGAAGATTGCGCCGAAGGGCACGCCAGCCCTGATCGCGTCCTCATCCCGCTGGCCCGTGGAACGGACCCATGCCTGGACCAACGCCCACAAAGAGCTGGTCAGGTGCACCGAGCGACGGGCCGAGGTCGTCGCCTTCTGGCTCGCCTTTTCGGCGGTGGTGATCATCGTGCCGCGGCGTATTCGCCAAGCCTGGACCCGGTATCGGCGGGTCGGCCGACCTGCTCGCAAGCCATGAGACTGCTGCCTATTGGCGCAAGCTTTAAGTCGCTCGACGATCCGTCGGCGCACCCCGGACGGGACGCCCGAGGCCTACGAATCGCATGTGGATCGACGTGCCCTACTCGTCCGCCGGGCTGACGGCGAGGCATTGAAGACGCCCACGCCGCGGGAGCATGAGGAGCGAGAAAGCGAGAAGCCGAGTAAGGCTCGCCGCCTCTTTCCGGGCTGCCGAGCGTGACCATGCGCTTAGCAGACGAGCACTATGGCGTACAGCGGTACCGCATGACCGCCCTCGACATCGAGCATGGCTAGAGCCTGTTACGCACTTCACAGGACAGTCAGGATGGGAAGCGCATGGTTCCACATGATCATGGTGAAGGCTATGAGGTGAAAGCCCTTCAACACCTCGGCCAGACGTTCCTGATCTCGCGCCAATCGCCGGAACCGACTCATCCACCCAAAGTCACGCTCCACCACCCAGCGGCGAGGCAGAAGGACAAACCCGCGCTTGACGTCCGGCAGCTTCACCACTTCGAGGGCGATGCCGTGCGCGGCTGCGGCGTCCCGTGGGGTAGCCCCGGTGTATCCCTGGTCGACGTAGGCCACCGTGACCGTCTCTCCCGTCGCGTTCTGGACTGCTGCTGCCAGGTCAGCGACCTGAGCGCGGTCCTGCTCATTGGCTGGGGTGACATGGATCGCCAGCAGGTCTCCCAGCGTATCGACCGCAAGATGGACCTTGCTGCCTTTACGGCGTTTCGCCCCATCCCAGCCAGCCCGAGCCCCGCTTTCCGGCGTGCTCTGCAGCGTCCGGCTATCCAGAATCACGGCCGTGGGGTGCGGGGTGCGCCCCTCACCAAGTCGGATCAGGGTTCGCAGGTCGGCCACAATGGCGGCGAAGACATCTGCCTCGATCCATCGTCGCGTCTGATCGTAGACGGCATGCCAGGGCGGAAGGTCATGCGGCATGTACCGCCACTGGAGACCCGTCCGGGCGATAGAGCGGAGGCCATTGAAAAGTTCACGCAGCGGATGCCTGCGTTGCGGCGCATCCTCGCGCATGAGGGTGAGGTAGGGCACGAGAAAGGCCCACTCCTCATCCGAGACGTCCGAGTCGTAAGGGGTGCGGGGGAGTGGTGTATCCATGCGGCACAGGATACGTCTCCCACACCCCAAAGTGCATAACAGGCTCTAGTCCAAGACGCAAGACGGTTCCACGAAGAGAATAGCGTAAGGAATACGACCCCGCCGACTTCACGCACCGGGGCCGTCTCCTCGTCCATGCCCACAATGGGAACGGGCATGTTTCAACCCTCGCCCCGCGGGGCGCTACCACCACAGTGTATCAGGGCGCTTCTGGAGGCAATGGCGGAACGCCCATGGGGACACGGTCTCGTCGGTCTCCTTCAATCCGTGGACTCTATGTCCCCGGTCACGGTCACACTAGTAGGGCGTGCTGCGCATCCCGGTTTCCAATGTACCTGCGTTGGTGCATCTACGCGGGAGGCTTTTTCCAGATACTGATCCGCTGGCTCCTGTTGGAGAAGTTACTGATCACCATCGAAGAATCGATGAACAGCGTCGCCGTGCTGAAGGATGACGTCGCGCGTCCTACCTCCACGCCATCAAACGGCGTCCCGTCAGGACTCGGGATCGGCGTGAAGGCATAGGTTAACGTCCCGGCGTTGTCATCCCATTCAGGATTACGAAGGACCCCGACCACGATCGTCACGTCGCCGCCGTCAATGGCGAGCGCGGCGTTGGGGGGATCGCCCTCCGCGAACGGCCAGTCGTCGACCAAGGCTGACGTGCGCAGCAGGCCGGCAACGCGGTCTGGCCGATCGGAGAAGTACACGGTCTGCCCCGCATGCCCCTCGAGCGAGAGGAGCATGACGTCACCGTGCCGGACGAGGCTCCCCTGC
>JBQCJS010000669.1:0-5099 GCA_051952485.1 Thermomicrobiales bacterium
TCCTCGTTTGGGCCACCACCGGCGTGGCGTGGGTTCTGCATGGATGAGGAACCCGGTTCATCCGGATTTCCCGCGCCGGAACTGCCAGCGAGATCATATGCAGACCACGGATGAACGAAAATCGCCCGTCTCAGGTAAAGTAAAGGCAGTCATAGCAGTCAGCATCCGCCACACGTCAGGGAGTGGGCTCCACCGCAGCGGATTCGGCATCCGGTCGCTCGCAGACACGTCATTCGGGACTATGCGCCATTGGCGCACGGCATCAGGGAGGCGATCCATGTCAGACGCGGATTCGGCAGCGTGGGTTGTGCGTGAGGGACAGGATGTCCTCGCGAGCGATGGCAAGAAGGTCGGTGAGGTGACGGGGTCCGCCGGGAGCGCCCTCATTGTCAAGCATGGGTTCCTCTTCACCGCCCGGGATCTCTACGTCCCGGCATCCGCCATCGCCGCGATCGATCCCCAGGCGGTCCACCTCAACGTCGCGTACGAGGTGGCCACCAGCGACGAGTGGCGGCGGATTCCCGCTGGCGCGGAGGTCGTGCCCAACGTCCAGCCGGAGACCGCCGGTGCTCCCGCGGGCGCACCGGCTCCGGCCGACGACGACTCGTGGCAGATCGCCGAGGGCATGACGGTGATCGGCGCCGATGGCGAGCACCTCGGGGAAGTCGAGGACGGCACGGAGGAAGCGATCGTCGTGCGGGTCGGCCGGTTCTTCCCGAAGACCATCACCCTGGCCGCCTCCCAGATCACCGGGGTCAGTGGCAACGCCGTCCATGTCACGGCGACGAAGGATTCGCTCGGCAAGGAGACGCCGAACTCCGACACCCCGCTGACCGATCTGCAGGGACGCATCACCAATGCCTGGACCGGGACGAGGGCCGAGCTCGATCCCCAGGCCGGAGCCGTGGATCTCGGCCAGCCCGATCCCGACCTGCCCATCGCGCCGCCAGCCGGCGATATCCCCTATACGCAACCCGCCCCGGCACCGGCGACGCCGAACCTCGCGGAAGCCACCCCGATCCGCCCGGAGGAAGGTGCCGGGACGCCCCCAGTGGCTGCGGCAGCGGCCTTCGCCTTCACCTCGTCCGCGCCAGCCTCTGACGACGGTGCCAGCGATGCTCCGGACGAGACGATCGATTCCGCCTCCATCGCCGCCGAAGTGCCCGGACTCGACCTCACCGACGCCGGCATCCCCGCCGAGAGTGAGGGCGGTATCGTCGTCACGCCCGAGGCGGAAGCCGCGCCGGACGGTGCCAGCCACCAGGACCTTTCCGAGGTAGCCGTGGCGTCGGCGCTGAGCGATGCGGCCGCCATCGGCGAGTCGCCCGATCCCGAGCTGGCGGCGGAGGCGGCCGAACTCGCCGCGACGGAGGACTACGCCACCGGCTACACCGACCTGCCGTCCGATCCGTTCGAGGGCGACGGCGACCGACCGGAGGATGCCGAGGGCCTTACCATCGCGCCCGACAACCTCGATGAAACCGATTCCGAATCGGATGTCGCCGTCCTGCCCGTCGATCTCCCCGGTGACATCGCCACCGAGGAGATCACCGAGGCCGCGGCGGAACCACCATCGGACGCACCCGGTTTCACTCCGAATGAGGATGTCGCCTTCCCCAACGCACCCGAGGAAACCAGGGCGATCCCCGTCGCCCCGGCATTCAGCGCCTCCACGTTGAGCGCGACCGCCCCGCAACCGGACCTTCCGCCAGCCGCGCCGCTGCCCGTGAGCGACACCAGCGCCGCCGACGTGGCGCCAGCCGCTTCCACCGCAACGGCGGCGGAGACGACGGAGAAGGCCGGGCTCTTCGGGCAGCTACGCCAGCGCATCAGTTCCTTCTTCGACAAGGAAGACGCTCCAGCGTCGGAGGCATCCGCCGGGTCGCCGGCCGCCACCGAGCGCCCGATCGCCTCCGCCGCGGCTGCCGGAGCCGCCATCGCCGGAGCCGAGGCCATAGCCCCGCATGACACGGCCACGTCCGCGTCCGCCGCCACGCCGGTCGACATCGATGCCACTGCTCCCGATGTGGAAGTCGGCGCGACGATCCCCGATGCCCCGCGCGATCGCGGCACCACGGAGCGCGCTGCCGCGATCGGGAGCGCGGCAACCTCCGGGGAGGCACACGCCGACGACACGGAGCGCGCCGGCTTCCTCGACGAGATGCGCGCCAGGATCGACGGCTTCCTGGACAAGCCGGACCAGGCGACGCCGGAGGCCACCGGCCCTGCCGGGAACGACCTACCGGAAGGCGATGCGGTCAACACTCCGGTAGCGGACTTGCCAGATGCCGATCTTCACGCCGCACAGGAACCGGGTACCGGAACGGGCAAGGGATTCCTCCAGGATGTGAAGGAGCGGGTGGATGCCTTCCTCGACAAGCCGCAGGACGCACAGGCACCGGATACCGCTTCGACCGGTGATGTCCCGGCCGGAGCGGTGGTGAGCGACGAGGAAGCTGCCTCGATCCACGCCGAGGATGCACCGCTGGCGAGCGAACCGGATGCGACGCCAGCCGCCGAGGACATCCTCACCGACGACGAGCTGGCTGCGGTCTACGGCGAGGACGCCCCGCTGGCGGTCGATGTCGATCCGGCTTTCGTCGCCGAGACCGAGAACGCCTCCGGCGATCTCGCCTGGGACGCGACCGACGAGGAGCCGGAAGAGATCGCGGCGGAGGCCTACGCGCAGGAACTCTACGTGTCCGACCCCGACATCGACGGCTCCGTGCGGAGCATCGAGGCCGACCAGGATGCGGACCGGCCGGCCGGGCGCGATGTCGAGGCCACACCCGATGCCGCCCTGCCGCTCGCGGCCGCATCGGCGACTGCGGCGGCGGCATGGCAGGACGAACGCCGCGAGGACCGGGGAACCAGCGACTCCGAGCTTGCCCCGGAGGTCGACGAGCATGCCTCGCCCGATGCCCGAACCGAACTGGCCCCCGACGTCGAGGTTCCGCACGAGGCCGACGAGAACCGCGCGGGGTTCTTCGAGTCGCTGCGTGACAAGGTCGAGCACTTCCTCGACAACCCCGAGGCCGCCGAACAATCCCGCCCGGCCGACGCCGATGCCGGAATCGCCGAGGTCACCGGGTCCGGCGTCGAGGCCGGGGAAGCCTCGCATCTGGCCGCGACCGCCGAGCGCGACGACACCCCGGAACCGCTTGCAGCCTGGACGGACACCGAAGCCGCCTCCAGCGCCGACGATGCGGGAAGCGCGCAGACGGAATCGCTCCCCGGGGACGCGGCCGGCTTCTCGGCACCCGCCGATTCCACCGAGCTCCAGGCATCCCGCTACGCGGTCGTCAGCGGCCATGACGATGACGACGATCTCTTCGACAGCCTCCAAGATGAACCTGGTGACGAGACCGTGACCGCGCCGGAGCTCTTCGCTTCGGATACGGAGGTCCAGGGCGCGAGCGATGCCTTCGAGGCCCGCGCGGACGCCGACCAGGTTGCAGACATCGATGTGGAGGTGGACGAATCGGCCGCCGTGCTGATCGACCCGCCCGCCCCATCGGACACCGGCGATGCCAGCGGCACGGACGATTCCCAGGGCGAGCAGGCCGAATCCGATCTGTTTGCCGCGGTGGTGGACGCCACGGCGGATAGCGATCTCGATGCCTTCGGCACCCCGGCGGAACATCACGTCGAAGCAGGCGCCACGGTGGAGGCGATCTCCCCGGAGGAGGCGAGCGACACCGGCGACCGTGATGCTGCCCCGGCTGCCGCCTCCTTCTCGCCGACACCGGACAAGGACCTGCTCGCCGAGCTCCCGCCGGTGGAGGACGCCGAGTCGGACGAGCCGCACGCCGACACATCCTTCGCCGGGATGGATGAGACGTCCGCGGAGGGCGAACCGGAAACGGCGTCCGCAGACGACGTTCCCGCCGCCGAGTCGGCGTACATCGAGGCGGAGGAGATCGAGGACGCGCCCGATGGACCGGGCGACAGCGGCGACCTCGACCTCACGGACCCGGATCTGGATGGCGCGGCGGACAGCGGTGATGAGGCCATTGCCGCGAATGCCGCGTCCGGCTCCCTCGCCGGGGCGGCGGATGCCGCCCACGACTGGATCAAGGGTGACGAGGCAGCCGGTACCGAAGCGACGGGGCTCACGCCGACTCCCATCGAACCGACTCCGTTCGCCGGTGACACGACCGTGGCGAAGAACGCCGAATCCGGCACGCTCGCAGACGCGGATGATGCCGTCGCCCGATCGACCGCCCAGGACAGCACCATCGCCGGGAACGCCCTGAGCGGCAAGCTCGCCGGCGCCCGCGATCTCGCCCGGGCGTGGACTGCCGGAGAGGAAGCATCCACCGCCTCCAACGCGCAAGCCGCCATTGGCGGCGCGACGCCGACGGTCGAGGGCGCCACCCCGATTTCGGCATCCACACCGGACGCCGAGGATCGGGACGCGGGGACATCCGGGCCGGATCAACCGCCCGCTTCTGCGGCAGTGACGGATCATGGCCTCGCCGGCACCGAGGGGGTCGACTGGATTGCGGCGGTCGCGGGCGGCGACGCACCGAATGACTGGACCGTGAAGGGCAACGCCAACTCCGGCATCTATCACACCCCGGACTCGCCGTCGTACGAGGAAACCATCGCCGAATACTGGTTCCCCGACGCCGAGGCGGCGGAGCGCGCCGGATACCGGGCACCGCGCGGGGCTCATCATGCGGGTGCGGCGGCGGTCGATGCCATTGCGGACGCCGCAGCGGCAGCCGGAACCGGGTCGTCACCGGATAGTGGCGCCAGCGGCTCCGGGAATGACCAGGCCGCCGATCGATCACCCGCGGAGTCGACGTCAGCCCACGCGAGCAGCACCGGCGACGTCCGGACGGCGCATCATGGGCCAATCGACACCGAAGGCATCGACTGGGCACCCGCCGTCCTGGGAGAACCCGCACCGAACGGTTGGCTCGTGAAGGGCAACGCCGATTCCGGCATCTACCACACCCCCGACTCGCCGTCCTATGTGCGGACGATCGCCGAGGTGTGGTTCCCGGATGCCGCCGCGGCGGAGCGGTCCGGCTATCGGGCGCCCCGCACGGCGCACCATGCCGGCGAGGCGGCGGTCGATACGGCCAGCAATG
>JBQCJS010000670.1:0-2413 GCA_051952485.1 Thermomicrobiales bacterium
TGGAAGAAGAAGACCCCGGCCGTGCAGACGGCGATGGTCTGGCCGAAGGTATCGCGGGCTATCTCCGCGACCTTCAGGCAGCGCCAGATGAAGATCACGATGCAGACGAAGAGCGCGATCATCCCCACGAAGCCGAACATGCCGCTGGCATGAGCGAAGATGAAATCGGATTCGCGCACACCGAGCAGGTTCAGCGTGCTCTGGGTGCCACCGCGGAGGCCCGCTCCAAAGAGACCACCGGCGCCGATGCTGATCCGGGCCTGGATGATCTGGTAGCCGCCGGTGGTGGGAGCGTCCTGCGGATTGTAGGAAAGCAGGATGCGGTCCCGTTGGTAATCCTGGAGCACGAATTCCCACGCGAACAGGATCAGCGCGGGCAGGGCGACGACGATGCCGACCAGGTACCGCTTGCGGGTGCGCATGACGAACAGGCTTGAGGCCCAGAGGACGATGTAGACCATCGCCTGGCCGAGGTCCGGGCCGAGCAGGATCAGGCCGGTGGGCAGGGCGACGATCATGCCGGCAATGATGAAGTTCGAGAAGTAGCGCATCTCGTCGCCGCGGGAGGAGATGAACGCGGCGAGGGCGATGATCGTGGTGATCTTCGTGAACTCCGATGGCTGGATCGTGGTGACGCCGAGGTTCAGCCAGTTCTGGGCGCCGGTGTTGTCCACGGCGTACCCGAGAGGACTGAGCACCACGAGCAGGACGGCGATACCACCCGCATACAGGATCCAGGCTGCGGATTCGAGGTACCGATAGTCGATCGAGGCGGCGGCGAACATCAGCAGGAGGCCGATGATGCTGAACGCGGCCTGGCGGGTGCCAGGGTTGTCCGAAGCCAGCGGCGGCAGTCCAACCGCGCTCCAGATGGCGACGACGCCGAAGCCGATCAGCACCATCATCGTCACGAACATCATCAGGTCGAAGTCGCGCCAGCGGTCCCGCGTCGCGCTCTGCGCATGCACGGTCATCCGTTGGGGGCGGGCGAGGATCATGGACGAACCCTTGGGGCAGGATGGTCGCGCGTCGGCGTTGGCATGAGCGCGAGGGGAAGTCGAAGGGGACGCCGGATCGCGTCTGCGTCATGATGCCACACGCGACCCGACGGGGCCGCTCGCGAGTCGTGGCGGAGAGGTCACCAAGGCCGCTGACGCACTCAGAGCATGGTGATGTGGTTCATCGTGATGCGGAAGGTGCAGCCCAGCACTTCGGCTGCCCGCTTGCACATGAGCATCCGGGGCAGGAAGAGCTCGAAGTACTGCATCGGCGTGGCGATGGACGTATCGATCTCCAGTTCGAGCGTGATGGTCTTCGCCTCGCGGTCGACCCGGACGAAGGACGAGGTGGTGGCGTAGTTCACACGATCGTGATCGTCGAACTCAGCCGGGTCGGTGACGCGCACACGCGACCGGTGGACGTCGGACTTGTCGGCGAGGATGAGCGCGGCGGATACGGCGTCCACCGGTTCCCCCAGCGTGCCGTGGTCGTCTCCGTGGGAGCCGATCGCGCCCATGACGACGGCCGTCTCCTGGGGCGCCAGGCCGAGACGGGTGAGGATCGTGTGGGCGAGGAGGGCGCCAGTGGTGGCGTGACCGTGGCGGGAGACGACGTTGCCGATGTCGTGCAGGTATCCGGCGATCTCGGCGAGGTCGAGATGCCGGCGGTCGTAGCCGAGCCGCTGCAACACGTTGCGGGCGATATGGGCCACGAGGCCGACGTGGCGGAACCCATGCTCCGTGAATCCGAGCACACCGAGGTTGCGGTTGGCGGCGGCGATCAGGGCGCGCACCTCCTCGTCGTCACGGACGACGTCGGGGAGGATGCTGGTATGGAGTGCTGGCGCGTTCTCGGTGTCCGGCGTTTCCGGATCGATGCCGGTGGCGCCGTATCGCGGCTCTTCGGCGTTGTCGGTGGAATCGGTCATCTCGGTCTCCGGTACGGCGAGCGGACATGGACCGGTCGTCCAGGGCCCGGCGAGAAGTCTCCCGAACAGGATAAACTTAGGGAGACCCAGGCGCGTTGGATAGTCACAGGTGAGCGATCCGCGACCAGCCAGGGAAGAGGAGGAAGCCATGTTCCCACTGAATGATGCGCTCGATGCCATTCTCCTGGGCATGTTCCTCTTCGGGCTGATCTTCACGGTCGTGTCGCTGATCCTCGGATTCGTCGACGTGGGCGGTCATGGTGACGGCGCTGGCCACGGCGATCATGGCCTCGATATCCACGGCGACAGCGGTCTTGGCGAGCTGGTCGGAGGCGCCCTCAGCGTTTCCGGCATCCTGGCTTTCCTGACCTGGTTCGGCGGGATCGGCTACCTGGTGCGGAACGGCATCGGCTGGATCGCTCCCGTGGCGATCGTGATTGGCGCGGTCGGCGGGGTGATCGCGGCGCTGGTGGTCAGCTGGTTCCT
>JBQCJS010000671.1:0-4781 GCA_051952485.1 Thermomicrobiales bacterium
CCCCTTCATGATGCTGCCCTTGTGGGGGAGGCAGATTGGGGCTGCACGACGGATCTCGAGTCGGCAGGGGGTAATCGCATGGAATGTCCGGCGGCCACGAGGGCCGCATCTCCACGTCATCTCACGAAGTCGGGTGGCAAGGATGCTGGATACTCGTGGAGCCCATTGCTCTTAACGCCCTGACAGGCGAGACCCCATCGAAGGACGGACGTCCTTGCATGGAAAGGATCATCACCATGTCTTCCCCCCTCACCCCGGACGATGCCAGCGACGCCAAGGCGCGTGTGCTCGCGCAATACGGGTCCGTGGGCGATGCCTACGTCCGCAGCACCGGGTTCGCGGTCGCGAACGACCTCGCCCGCATGGTCGAGGTGGCCCGGCCAGTGCCGGCCGACCGCGTGCTGGATATCGCCACCGGTGGCGGACATGTCGCCGTCACGTTCGCGCCCCATGTCGCGCGGGTGATCGCCAGCGACCTGACGCCGGAGATCCTGCACCATGCCGCCGCCTACTTCGCCGAGCGTGGCCTGGCGAATGTGGAGACCGCCCTCGCCGATGCCGAGGCGCTTCCGTTTCCGGACGACGCGTTCCAGATCGTCACCTGCCGGATCGCGCCGCACCATTTCCCGCGCCCGGACCGCTTCGTGGCGGAGGTGGCCCGCGTGCTGGCACCCGATGGCCGCTTCGTGCTGATCGACAGCACCGTGCCCGCCGGGGAGACCGGCGATTTCATCAACCGGGTCGAGCGCCTGCGCGATCCCTCCCACGTCCGTTCGCTGCCGGTCGCGGAGTGGGAGGGCCTGCTCGCCGCTGCCGGGTTGCGGGTGGAGACGGCGGAAACCTACCGGAAGCGCCACGATTACGACGATTGGACGGCCCGCTCCCGGATGGCGCCGGAGGACAAGGCAGCGCTGGCGCGATCGATCATCGTAGCGCCGGAATCCTGGCGGGAGGCCCTGCAGGTCGAGGCGGAAGGGGATCGGGTGGTCGCCTTCTCGGATACGAAGACGCTCTTCCTCGCCGTCCTGTCGTAACGGCATCCGGCGTCAGGAATCGCCTTCCACGGTGATCGTCACCGATTCGGAGGCGTCCACCGTGCAGACGTACTCGTAGGTGCCCGGCTCGTCGAACTTCGCCGTGTAGGTCTGGCCCGGGCCGATCACCCAGGGACCGGCCCGGTTCGCGACCGTATCCTCGTTGCGGATCGAGAGGATCGCCGGTTCTCCCTTCGCGAAGGTGATCCGGGTCGGGATGGCGATCGCGGAGTCGATGGTGGGCACCTCGACGTCTGCCGAGGCGCCCTTCGGGATCACGAACTCAAGCCCACGTTCCGCCTCCGAGGCCTGATGCCGGTTCGCCAGCACGTAGACCACGCTCACCAACGCCGTGAGCAGGATCAGCCCGATCATCAGGTAGCCGCCCCGGCGGTAGACGCGGGCGCGCGCGCGCTTGCGGCGGGCGGCGTCCGCGTCGAGACGGGCCTGTGCGCGGCTCGCGGCGATCAGGTCGGGATCGGTCCCGGATGGCGTGGTCGGGGTAGGCATCGGCGGCTCCTGCCTGCGATCAGCCGTGACTGGAATGCGAGGCTTCCGGTGAAGCTGCTGGCGATGCTCCCGGTGCGCCCTCGGTCGTCAGCGTGCCATCGATGCGGGGGGCCGGGCGGCTCCAGGCCGCGAGGATGGAGACATCCTCGCCGGTGCCGGAGACGGCCTGCGTATCCGCCGGCTCCGTCATCTGGACCGAGACGGTGACGGAGACATCACCCGCGCGCTCGAAGTGGAGCACCAGGTCGTACGTGGTGTTCGGCAGCAGGTCGTGGGCGAGGTCGATCAGCATGAAGTGGTAGCTCTGCGGCGCCAGCTCCAGGCTCTCCCCGGCGGGGATCTCCACACCGGAGGGGACGGGCGCCATCTGCATCACGCCGTTGGCGTCCACCGTCATCGAATGCAGTTCCACGGTGCGGGCGGCATCCGTATGCGCGCCCAGCAACGTCTCGTTATGGGCGCCGGTGTTCTGGATCGTCATGTAGGCGGCGGCGGTGCCGGTGTTCGCGGCGGCCGGTGACGCTTCCGGTGAGGCGGATGTTGGGGTCGATGCGCCGTCGTGGTGCCCCTCGTGGGCGGCGGTGGTCGCCAGGCGGCCAGCGACCGCGACGACGGGCAGGGCGAGGCCCAGGGCGGCAACCCTGCGGCGGGAGAGGGTGGAGGAGGCTGTCGATCGGGTCATGCTCAGTGGTCCTTTCGTGATGCTCAGGAGTCCGCCGGGGCATCGAGCAGATGGGTGACATCGGCGGCGATATCGGCGGGACTGGTGCCATAGGCCCAGGTCAGGCGAAGGTTGCCGTCCTGGTCGATTGCGAAGAGCGAGGTGGAGTGGCTGACGAGGTAGAACGCGTCACCCGATGCGGACGGGGTCGCCGCCTCCCGGGCCACCTGGATTCCGTAGTCGCGCTCGATCGGCTTCAGCTGGTCCTCGGTGCCGGTGAGCCCGATGAACGCGGGATCGAAGAAGGCGAGGTACTCCTTGAGCCGCGCCGTCGTGTCACGCTCGGGATCGACGGAGACGAAGACCACCTCGACATCGTTGGCCCGCTCGCCCAGGTCCTGCTTCACCTGCATGAAGTCGGATAGCGTGGTGGGGCAGTAATCCGGGCAGTAGGTATAGCCGAAGTAGAGCAGGATGACCTTGCCCCGGTGATCCTCTAGGGAGAAGGGCTGGCCGTTCTGGTCGGTCAGGGCGAGATCGGTGGCCTGGTGCGGCGGCTCCCAGGACCCTCCGGTGAACTCGTAGTCCCTGGTGGTGTCGCGGGACTGCTGGAACAGGTAGAAGCCCACGCCGCCTGCCAGCAGGACAAGCGCGGCAATGCCCGCCATGATGGCGAGACGACGATCGGTCGTTTTCATAAGAGAAGGGTGCTCTCCTTGGGGCGCGGGGGATGGGCCCGCACAGGCGGATGATGGGGGCGGACTGGCCGCTGGGTGGTGTGTCTATCCTGCGGCGTCGCGTGCGACTTGCTGGGCCGACTTCATGTCGGCCTGTCCCACCGTGCAAGCGCCAGGTTCGCTGAGACGCTGCGCCCAGCGTGGCGGCGGAGGGTCACCGGCGGGAGGGGAGTCCGGCCGCGCGGGATCGGACCGCGGCGTTCCGGTGGACGGGGTGGCATCGTGCAGCCCGGCGACGGAAGGGAGCACCGCCACGCGCGAGCCAAGGTCTTCTGGCTGGATGCGTGGCTCGTCCTGGTGCGCGGCTCCGGCCACGTCCACCCCGAGCCCGTCGGCGCAATCGACGCAGGAGGCCGCCACCTGGGCGTCCGGGGCATGGTGCAGGAGATGGACGCCGGGTGTGGTCACGATCTCCACGACATCGCGCGATTCGGTGATCGTTCGCGTATCGGTATCGAGGCCGCTGGCGGCCGCGTGGGGCAGGCAGAGCGGAAGCGCGACCACCGCCATCAGGGCGATCGCCATGCTCAGGAGGTGCGGAGCGAGCCGCAGGGGTGGGACTGGGCGGTGCCGGCGGGGCAAAGCGCGTTCCATGCCGCCATGATGCCACGTGCCACGAGGCCGCGACGGGGAAGAACGCGACCTGATGCACGGTCGCTCGCCGTGGTCCGTGGGCACCGGCGGGAGGCGACCGGGCGATGGCTTCTGGTGTTGCCGGTCACGCCGGTCCCCGGCGTGTTAGGCCGTGCCCACATTCTGCCGCTCCTACATCCAGAGACTCGTGGTCCGCGTATGCCAACGATGGGATCGCTATCGTCGTTGAAGTGGTGGAGGGTGAACGTGATTGAGCGAGTCGCCGAGCGCACCGAGTCGATGGTCCGCGAATACAAGTACCCACGGCAGTACGCAAAGGATGTGGAGAGGCTCGCAAAGGATGGCTGGGTCGTCCTGAACGTATCGGAGCGATGGCAGCGTCATCTCATCCTGCCGTCGAAGCAACAGATCCTCGTTACATATACGAGGACCATCCTCAACAAGGGCTATTCTCGATGCATCGCATGCGGTGCGATCAACCAATATGGGAAAGGGCATACGCACTGTACGACGTGCGGCACCAACCTGCCGAAACCATAGGTGCCTGAATCGCCACTACTATCGACGCCACACGCCGAGGGCTTACCGCCCCGGCGTGTGGCGTCTGTGCGCTGCGTGAGTCCGGCATCGTCGAATAACCCTGGGTCCCGCCACCCATGAGGTCCCCGGCGGCCCGGCGTCGTTTACAATGCGACGATACAGAGACGGAACCTGCAGGAGTGTCCGTGCCGCCTGGGTCGGGCGGTCGTGGTCGCGGCAGAACTCCGGCGTTCGCGGCGCTCGTTCCGATGAGGCGCGGGCGCATCATCGTCCAGACGAGGAAACGGGCACGATGCAGCAACGAACGAGTGTCGAAATCCAGGCCTATTCGGTGGACGAGGCGGTGCGTCTCGCGCTCGAGCAGCTTGCGCTGCCCGAGGACGCGGTCGATATCGAGATCCTGTCCGATGCCGGCCCGGACGAGGACGCCGAGGCGCTCGTCCGCGTCACTGCCAAGGGCCATGCCTCCCAGCCGACGCCTTCCGCCAAAGGTGCCACGGCGCATGGCGGGGAGCATCGCGATCGGGGGGATCGGCCGCGTCGCCGGGGACGGGGAGGCCGTGGGAGCGGGGGCGGTGGCACCAACCTGCTCGGGGGCCGCGCGCCGGGCGACCGGCCGTCGCAGCGGGGGACGCCGCCGCGCCCCGTCGATCGCGCCGATGCGGAGGACGAGCGGGTGGCCAAGGAGGTCGTGGCCGACCTGTT
>JBQCJS010000672.1:0-2307 GCA_051952485.1 Thermomicrobiales bacterium
CGCCACGTCGTTCGGGCCGCCCTACGACGACATCATCCGGTGGCACATCGGGGAGGGGGCGTCGCTGATGGCCGTCGCCGCCCGGCTCGGATGCAGCCGCCGCACGCTCTCCCGTCGCTGGCGCGAGATCCGGGAGCGCCTGCGCGCCGATCTCCTGGAAGTCCGCGACGCCTCGTGACCTCGCAGGGCCGTGTCCAGCAGGTCAACCCTGCCGGACACGCCGCCCGATCGCATCCGCCAGCCGCCGGCGAAGCGCTCCGTGCGTCGCGTCGGAGTAGGCGAAGGCCGGGTCGCGCCACCGGTCGAGCGGATACCGGCCCACCGGCAGCGGACGCCGCTCGTCCGGCTCCCAGGCGTAGCGCGGCCAGATGTGGGCGTGAAGGATCGGCAGGGTATTACCCTGGATCTCGTAGTTCACGCGCAGCAGGCCGTCCGCCGCGAGCACCTCCATCATCGCCTCGCCGATCAGCGCCATGTCGAGCATGAACCGCGCCCGTGCATCCGGGGCCAGGTCGGTGAGATGATTGCATTCCGGCACCGCCGCCAGCACGCAGTACCCCGGCAGGAACTGCGTATCGCCGAAGAAGGCGAATCCACTGGCCAGCCGAGCCAGCGTCATCGGGTTCTCCCCGCGTTCCGCCGCGCCCACCCGGTCGTCCCGCCAGTCCGCCATCGATCCGCCTTTCTCATACCTGGAGCCACGCACGGTGCCCGGCGGCCATTCCTGTAGAATGGGAAGCATACCGAAACCGCGCGGCGATCCGGTCCATCCGATGTCCGCCGCCGCCATCCACAAGGACGCCGCCTTCATGAGCCAGTCCGGCCCGATCGCCGCCGAATCCCCCGCCGCCAGCACCTCGAATGTCCACGAGACTGTCCTCGACGCGATCGGCAGTACCCCGCTCGTCCGGCTCCAGCGGGTGGGGAAGGGCACGCGCACGCCCATCTGGGCCAAGCTCGAGATGCTGAACCCGGGAGGATCGGTGAAGGACCGGATCGGCCTGCGCATGATCCAGGAGGCGGAGCGGCGGGGCTGGCTGAAACCCGGTGGCACCATCGTGGAGCCGACCACCGGCAACACCGGCGTCGCCCTCGCGATGGCGGCAGCGGTCAAGGGCTATCGCACGGTCTTCGTGCTGCCGGACAAGGTCTCCGGCGAGAAGATCGCCCTGCTCCGGGCCTACGGCGCCGAGGTGGTGACGACCCCATCCTCCGCCGACCGCGATGCGCCCCAGAGCTACTACGCCGTGGCCGACCGCCTGACGCGCGAGATCCCGAACGCCTTCCAGCCCAACCAGTTCTTCAACCCCCAGAACTACCGCGCCCACTACGCCACCACCGGTCCCGAGATCTGGGAGCAGAGCGCGGGCCGGGTGACGCACCTCGTCGCGAGCGTCGGCACCGGGGGCACCATCACCGGCGCCGGGCGCTTCCTGAAGGAGCGCAACCCCGCCATCCAGGTCGTCGGCGCCGACCCGGACGGCTCGATCTACACGTCCGGAGACACCCCGACGCATCACTACCAGGTCGAGGGTGCCGGCGAGGAGTTCTGGCCCGGCACGCTCGAACGGACGTTGATCGACCGCTGGGTGCCGGTCGCCGATGGCGACTCGTTCCAGATGGCGCGCCGCCTCACACGGGAAGAGGGCATCCTCGCCGGCGGGTCGAGTGGCATGGCCGCCCATGTCGCCGTCGCGCTCGCCCAGGAGCTGGACGACCCCGAGGCGTCGATCGTCGTCATCCTGCCGGACAGCGGGCGCGGCTACCTTTCCAAGATCTACAACGACGACTGGATGCGCGAGAACGGCTACCTGCACCGCTTCTCCACGGCCACGGCGATGCTGATGGGCGGCCTCGTCGAGGCGCGGACGGGCGGCGTGCCCCACGTCGTGGCGGTCGGTTGCGACCAGACGGTGCGCGAGGCGATCGAACTCCTCCGGGAGTACGAGGTGAGCCAGCTCCCGGTCGTCCGCGAGGCGGGCGAGGATCGGACGCGGGACTGCCTTGGCCCGCAACCGGGCGAGGCCGTCTACGTGGAGGGCATCATCGGCTCGCTGCAGGAGCGGACGCTGCTGGATCACATCTTCCGCGATCCCGCCGTGCTGAACGCGACCGTCCGCAGCGTGATGGACGATCCGTTCGAACTGGTCGACGCCAGCGAGGAGGTCGAGGCGGTGATCCCGAAGCTGGCCAGCGCCACCCCGGCGGTGACCGTCCAGCGCGATGGCATCCTGATCGGCGTCATCACCCGGGCGGACCTCCTGGAGTACGTCGCGCGCCAGCGGCAGGGGCGCTGATTCCCCGCCC
>JBQCJS010000673.1:0-9883 GCA_051952485.1 Thermomicrobiales bacterium
CATCGACACCGGCGAGCGCAAGCTCCCCCGCCAGCATCATGCCGGTCGGCCCGGCCCCGACGATCACCACCGCTGCTGACAGCGCCTCACCCATCTCCATCGATCGCCTTCTTTCTTTCCCACCCGGCAGGACTCCCGGACACCCTGCCGGAGCCCGGTTCGCCGCCACGGCTCGCTTCCCCGGACCGTCGCCGGGACGACTCTAGCGACTCGGTTGGCACTCGGCAACCATCGAGTGCCAACTCCCCTTTGTCATGGTGCTTCCAAAGCGATACTATTGAAGCAACGGCTCCCCTGGAGGGAGCTTCCCTCCGTTGAGGCCACGTCATCGCACCATTCCCAGGAGAACCGGGCACATGCCAACGTACGCCTATCGCTGCACGGCCTGCGCTCACGAGTTCGAGGCGGTCCAGAAGATGAGCGACGATCCGCTCAGTACCTGCCCCGAATGTGGCGCCCCCATCAAGCGCGTCATCTTCCCGGCCGGGATCGTCTTCAAGGGCGACGGTTGGTACATTACCGACAGTCGCAAGAAGAACGACGCCAAGGCGAAGTCCACCACCACGGCCGCATCCGGCGATGGAGCCGATTCATCCGGCAAGCCGCCTTCCGACAGCAAGGAGAGCGCACCGGCTCCGGCCGCCACTGCCGATGCGAAGCCTTCCAAGGCCGCCGCCGACTAGCACCCCGTCACCAAGGACCCCTCCCGTGCGCCAGACGACCGATCGCAACCGGAGTCATCATCTCCAGTCCGCACCCGCTGCCAGGGTGGCTGTGGCTTCGGTCGTCCGCGCGTCCTGTCCGCCCTGTCACCGTTCGGCCACCTGTTGATGGGGACGCCCGGCCGCTCCGCGCCGCCGCGTCCCCATCACCCCGGCCAACCACCCCGCTGAGGTCGATCGACGTCCGGCCAGTCGCCACCATCGTCTATCCTGACATCAGCGGCACGCGATCCCGATCCGACCGGACAGGCCCCAGGACAGGAGACCAGGTTCCGTGAGCGAGCCCTTCACGCCCCCATCCACGAGTACCGTGACTGCCACCACCATCGATGCACCGTCCGGCAGCGGCTTGCAGCTCTACAGCACGCTCAGCCGCCGCAAGGAGCCCTTCGTCACCATCGAACCGGGCAAGGTGCGCATGTACGTCTGCGGCGTGACCGTGTACGACGACGCCCACATCGGTCACGGCATGTCGGCGATCATCTTCGATGTCATCCGGCGCTACCTCCTGCACAAGGGGTATGCGGTCGATTTCGCGCGAAACTTCACCGATATCGACGACAAGATCATCAACCGCGCCAACGCCGATGGCATCGCTGCCGACGACCTGACCAACCGGCTGATCGCCGAATGGACCGTCCAGATCGAGCAGTTGAACATCCTGCCCGCGACGATCACGCCCCGCGCCACCGAGGAGATCCCGGCGATCGTCGCCATGATCGAGGGACTGATCGCCAAGGGGCATGCCTACGAGAGCCAGGGCGATGTCTACTTCCGCGTACGCACCTTTCCCGGCTACGGCAAGCTCAGCCATCGCAACATCGACGAGCTGGTATCCGGCGCCCGCATCGAGGTCAGCGAGCTGAAGGAAGATCCGCTCGACTTCGCGCTCTGGAAGGCAGCCAAGGCCGGCGAGCCGAGCTGGGCCAGCCCATGGAGCGCTGGCCGACCGGGGTGGCACATCGAGTGCTCGGCCATGTGCACGCATCACCTCGGCGGCGTGGTGGACATCCACGGTGGCGGCTCCGACCTGATCTTCCCCCACCACGAGAACGAGATCGCCCAGTCGGAGGCCTTCCTCGGCGAGGAGCCCTACGCCCGCTACTGGCTGCACAACGGCATGCTCCGCCTCGATGGCGAGAAGATGTCGAAGTCCCTGGGGAATGTCGTCTGGCTCTCGGAAATTCTCGAGCGCGGCCTCCAGGCGGCCTTCCGCCTCATGATCCTGCAATCCCACTACCGGCAGCCGGTCAACTATTCCGAAGACGTGCTCGATGCGTCGCGCGCCGGGATTCAGCGCCTGCGTGCCGCCCTCGCGGCCACGACCACCGGTGACGCCCGCGACGAGGAACTCGATCGCCTCACCGCCTCGGCGCTCGCCGAGTTCGAGGCGGCGATGGACGACGATTTCAACACACCGGTGGCCGTCGCCGTCATCTTCGGGCTGGCCCGCGCCGTCAATCGTGCCGCGGCGGCCGGAGCCGATGTACTGGATGGCCAGGCCATGCTCCGCACCCTGCTCGACATCCTCGGCCTCGACCTCGGAGAGCTGAGCCCCGAGGCGACCGACGCCGCACCCTTCATCGACCTGCTCGTGCAGACGCGCACCGACCTTCGGACCAATCGCCAGTTCGCGCTGGCCGACACCATCCGCGACCGACTCACCGACCTTGGAGTAACCCTTGAGGACACCGCAACGGGGACAATCTGGAAACTATCGCGATAGCCGCCCTTCAGGCGGGGATCGCCCGGCCGATGGCGCATCGAGGTCCGACCGCCCCGGGGGTTCTCGGCCCTCCGGGCCGAACCGTCCCGGCTCACGCCCCGGCAGCGGATCGCGGCCGGCGGGCGGTCAGGGCCAGCGCCGTCCAGGGGGCGGCGGGCCGCGTCCCCCCCGGCAGGACGGGCGCGGTGGTGGTGGAGGCGATCGCGGTCGATCCAACCGGCCGCTGCTGACGGTGCGCGGCGATCCGCTGTTCGGGCGGAATGCCATCCTCGAATCGCTGCGCGCCGGAAACCGCAAGACCTCCCATCTCTGGATCGCGGAAGGATTGCGGCCCGACCCGCGCCTGGACGAGATCCGGTCCCTTGCCGAAGCGGCGGAGATCGAGATCGAGGACGTGCCGCGGCCCATGCTGGACGACATCACCCAGGGCGCGAACCATCAAGGGGTCCTGCTCGAAGTCGGCGACTACCCGTACGCCGACCTCGAGGACATCGTGGAGCGGGAGGGCACGGTGCTCGTGCTCGATCACCTGCAGGACCCCCAGAACTTCGGGACCCTCCTGCGCGCCGCCGACGCGGCCGGGGTCGCCGGGGTCGTGATCGCGTCGGATCGCTCGGTCAGCGTCACTCCGGCGGTCGTAAACGCCTCCGCTGGCGCGGTGGAACACCTGCTGGTCGCGGAGGTGCCGAACATCGGCCGCGCGCTGGACAAGATCGGCGAAACGGGCCGCTGGATCGTGGGGCTGGCCGGGGACGAAGGATCGACCGACCTCTTCGCGACCGACATCCCGACGCCCGTCGCGCTGGTCGTCGGGGCGGAGGCCGATGGCATCTCGGCGGGCATCCGCAAGCGATGCCAGGTGATGGTGAGCCTGCCCATGCTCGGCCGGATCGAGTCGCTGAACGCCGCGACGGCGGGCTCGATCGCGCTCTACGACATCCTGCGCCGGGAGCGCGAGGCGGCCGCGGAATCCTGACCGGCCGGGATTCGCCCCGATTTGCAGCCGGAGTGCCTTTCGCCGTAGAATGACCGGGCTAATGCCCTGTCCGCACTGGTTTGTGCGCCTGCGCGCCGGTGTGGACTTTTGTGCTGATTTCACACGCATCAAGCGTCAGGTTGGAAGGTTCTCTCCATGAAGATCGTGCTCCGCCAGGATGTCCCCAAGCTCGGGGAAGCCGGCACCATTCAGACCGTCGCCAACGGCTACGCCCGCAACTACCTGATCCCGCAGGGGATGGCGGTCGTCGCGACCGATGGCGAGATCAAGGTTGCCCAGCACAACCTCGCCGTCAAGGACCGCAAGATCGCGCGCCAGGAAGAGCAGCAGAAGTCGCTGGCCGAGAAGATCCAGGGCACGAAGCTCGCCTTCACCGCCCGCGCCGGTGAGTCCGGGCGCCTCTTCGGCTCGATCACCGCTGCCGATGTCGCCACCCAGCTTTCCGAGAAGGTTGGCGAGGAGATCGACCGGCGCAAGATCGTGCTCGACGAGCCGCTGCGCACCGTCGGCGATCACACCGTCACCGTTCATCTCGTCGGCAAGCTTCGCCCGCAGGTGACCGTCACCATCAACGCGGAAGAAGTCGCGGACGAGCCGGCTGCGGACTCCGATGCGGAAGCCGAAGCCGTCGTCGCCGAGGAGATCGAGGAGGCGTAATCGCCCCTCGCGCCTCCCATCACGCTCGTACCAGGACGCGGGGCGGCCCGCACGCTCGTTCCTCACCCGAACCACCCGTTTCGGATATGCCGCCCCCGCCGGTCTATCCCTCAGAGGGAGTCCTCTGAATGGATACTGTCATCGAGCGCCTCCCCCCCCACAATATCGAGGCCGAACAAAGCGTTCTCGGCAGCCTGATGATCGATCGCGATGCGATCATCAAGGTCGCGTCCTACCTCAAGCCCGAGGATTTCTACATCTGGGCGAACGGGACGATCTACCAGGCCATTCTCGATCTCTACAACAAGCGCGAACCCACCGACCTCCTCACGCTCTCCGATGAACTGAAGAAGCGCGGCGTCTTCGACGACGTCGGCGGCGATGTCTACCTCACGACCCTGATGGGAGTCGTGCCGGTCGCCGTGCACGTCGAATACTACGGGCGCATCGTGGAACGCCAATCGACCCGTCGCCGCCTCATTCAAGCCGGCTCGGAGATCGTCGGCATCGGTTTCCAGGACGCGCTCGATACGGAAGAAGCACTCGACCAGGCCCAGCGACAGATCCTCGAGGTCTCGCAGCAGCGCCAGACGAAGGACTTCCAGTCCATCGCCGACGTGCTGGACCGCTTCTTCGACCAGATCGAGTACCTGCAGCAGCATCGCGGCGAGGTCGTTGGCGTGCCGACCGGCTTCACCGACCTCGACCAGTTGCTGGGCGGGCTCCAGCGGTCCGACCTCCTGATCCTCGCTGCCCGGCCGAGCATGGGAAAGACGGCCTTCCAGCTGGGGCTCGCGTATGGCGCCGCCGTCCAGCACAAGCGGACGGTCGGGATCTTCAGCCTGGAGATGGCGGCGGAGCAACTCGTCCAGCGACTCCTCTCCACGGAGACCGGCGTCGATTCGCACCGCCTGCGGCTCGGCATGATCGACGACAACGAGTGGGATCGGGTCTCTCGCGCCTTCGGGCGGCTGGCCGAGGCCAACATCTTCATCGACGATGCGGCCGGCGCCACCGTCATGGATGTCCGCTCGAAGGCACGTCGCCTCCAGGCGGAACACGGCCTCGACCTGCTCATCATCGACTACCTGCAATTGCTCTCCGGCCGCCGCACGGACAACCGTGTGCAGGAGATCTCGGAGATCTCAGGCGGCCTGAAGGGCCTGGCCCGTGAGCTGAACATCCCGGTCATCGCGCTCTCCCAGCTCTCCCGCGCCGTCGAGACGCGGGCCGACCACCGGCCGATGCTCTCCGACCTCCGCGAATCGGGATCGATCGAGCAGGACGCCGACATCGTGATGTTCATCTATCGGGAGGAGAAGTACGACGAGAACTCGGAGAAGAAGGGCATCGCCGAGATCATCGTCGCCAAGCACCGCAACGGCCCGGTCGGCACCGTGAACCTGCGCTTCTTCGAGCGGACCGGTCGCTTCGCCGACCTCGAACTGTATCGCGAGCCGGAGAACTGATGCCCTCCTCCCGCAGCGCCTCCTCCGGCCCCGCCGGCGGCATCCTCGTCTCCGTCGACCGCTCGATCGCGATTCCGGCCGCCTTCTTCACCGATGTCCTGCCGGAGATCACCGCGATCGAGGAACTCCAGGCCACGCTGGCCGTCTTTCGCCTGCTGGCGGACAATGGGGGGATCGAGCACCCCATCCCCGAACGCGCGATCCTGCGCGATCGCCTGCTGCGGCTCGCGATGCGGGTGGAGGGCAGCCCGCGCGAACCCGACCGTCGCATCGCCAAGGGGCTCGACCTGGCCACGGCGCGGGGGACCCTGCTCCGCCTGGACGTTGGGGCAGGCCGCCGGGCAACCGTCTGGTACTATGTCAACACGGTCGAGAACCGCAGTTCCCTCGCTGCCGTCGAGCGCGGCGCCATTGCCCCGCCGCAGGCGTTGTGGGCCGAGGATGCCGACACCCCGCCCGAGATCCACATCGAGCGGCCAAACGCCTTCCGCCTCTACGAACAGAACATCGGCGCCCTCACACCACTGATCGCGGACCAGATCATCCGCGCGATCGAGGAGTATCCCGCGGACTGGATCGAGGACGCGATCGTTGAGGCGGTTTCGTACAATCGTCGCAGCTGGCGCTACATCACCCGTATCCTCGACAGCTGGCAGACGAACGGGCGCGGCGAATCCGGCGCCTAGGAACCAGAGCAGATCCATGAAACGACTCGGCGACGTCATGCGCACCCTCCCCGTCCCCCCGCCCGATCCCAAGTTCAGCGAGTCGATCAAACTAGCCAACCGGGATCGTGGTCGGGTCCACTGCCCCATATGCAATGACGCGGGCTACCTGCGGGCCGATGTCCCGGTGGGCCATCCGATGTTCGGGCGGCTCTTCGAGTGCGAATGCAAGAAGCGCGACCTCGAGACGCGGCGGATGGAGGACCTGCACCGGCTCTCCAATCTCGATGCCTTCACCGAGCACGACTTCGAGGACTTCGACCCCGACATCCCCGGCCTCGGCGAGGCGTACGATGCCGCCGTCAGCTTCGCGCAGGAACCCGGGCATCGCTGGCTCTTCCTGTATGGACCCTGCGGCGTCGGCAAGACGCACCTCGCGGTGGCCATCGCCAAGTACGCGATGGAATACAACAAGATCAACGCCTACTTCGCCGTGGTGCCGGACCTGCTCGATCACCTGCGCGCGACCTTCGATCCCAGTTCCGGCACCGGCTACGACGAGCGCTTCGCCCAGATCCGCAATGCGCCGCTCCTCGTCCTCGACGACCTCGGGACGGAGAGCGCCACCCCCTGGGCGCGGGAGAAGCTCTACCAGCTCATCAATCACCGCTACGTCGAGCAGATGCCGACCGTCATCACCTCGAACGTGGACCAGCGCAAGGTGGACGAGCGCATCATCTCCCGCATCCTCGATCATCGCCTCACCCAGTACATCGAGATCGACGCCGCCGATTTCCGCCGGCCCGGCGATACCCGGCGCGCGCGCGGCCAGCGACGCTGAGCCGTCGCTGCGGAATCCTCCAGAGACGCCCCGTATGCTGGCCCTGGCCCATACGGGGCGATTCCGTGCCCACGGATCGCTCCCGAACGCGACTGCAGCATCGCCGGGAATGAACCGGCGCCGCCGATCGCGACGTAGCACCGGGCAACGTTCCTTGGCCGCCGGAAGCGCGCCATACCGATCGGTAGGTTTCTCCGCTTCTGCTCGTTTTCCGGCCCGGGAGGGAGAGGGGGCGATGGTACACTTCCCACGCAGATCGATGTTGGACTGCATCCTCACGAACCGCTGGGGCACTGCATGAGCAATCTGGGATGGCTGCTGGAGCGACTCGCCGATGTCCGCTCCATCATCGACATCCTTGTCGTCACCATCATCATTTACTGGCTCCTGTGGGTCGCCCAGGGGACGCGTGCGCTCCATCTCATTCGCGGGATCGTGACGCTCATCGTCCTGTTGCTGCTGCTCGGCAACATCCTGAACCTGACGACCCTCCAGTGGTTGCTGAGCGCCATCTCCCCCGCCCTGATCGTGGCCGTCCCGGTCATCTTCCAGCCAGAGCTCCGCCGCGCCTTCGAGCAGCTCGGACACACCAGCGCCTGGATCCGCAATCCCTTCCAGACCCAGGACGAGCCGGAAGCGGACAAGGCGATCGACGAGATCGTCCGCGCCGCGGTCCAGCTTTCCCGCCTCCGCTACGGCGCGCTGATGGTCATCGAGCGGGAGACCGGCCTCCAGGACTACGTCAGCAAGGGCGTGATGCTCAACGCCGACATCTCCCGCCAGCTGCTGATCAACATCTTCTTCCCGAACTCCCCGCTGCACGATGCGGCCGTCATCATCCAGGGCGATCGCATCCTGGCAGCCAGCGTGGTCCTCCCGCTGACCGACAACATCTCCGCATCCAGCCAGCTGGGGACACGGCATCGCGCCGCCATCGGGATCACGGAGGAATCGGACGCCCTGGCGGTCGTCGTCTCGGAAGAGACGGGCCAGATGTCCGTCGCTCACTCCGGGCGGCTCATCCGCAACCTGGACCAGGATCGCCTGCGCCGCGTGCTCCGGACGCTCATGAAGCTGGAAGGACGAACGGATGTCCCGAAGGCGGGGAACTCGCGCGAGAAGCGGGTATCGTTCTTCCCGTCGTTCCGCTCGACCAATGCCACGAAGAATGGCAGCGCCCCGGCCGGGCGCTCCACATCGGACGTGAGCCAACGGGAGCGCGACGCCGCGCAACCGCGTTAGCTGCGACAGGGAACGCAAAGGCCCATGCTGAACAGGTTCTCCTTCCGCCCCGATACCTCCCAGATCGTGCGATTCCTCATCTCGCTCATCCTCGCCGTGCTCCTCTGGGGCTGGGTGACGCAGCTGCAGGACCCCTTCCAGACGCGCGAGTACTCGAACCTGACGATCCAGACCGGCGAACTCTCCGATGACCTCCAGATCGTGAATACCCTGGCGACCGCGAATGTGATCGTGAAGGGCGCCCGGTCGGACCTCGCGGAGATCACGCCATCGCAGCTCACGGTCTCGCTCGATGTCAGCAAGGTGAACGGGCCGGGCACCTACCTGTTGCCGCTCCACGCCTCCGGCGCCGACGGCGTCGATTCGTTGCGCACGGAGCCCCGCGAGGTGCAGGTCGTGATCGAGCAGCGGGAGACGAAGGTCTTTCCGCTCACGGTCAGCAAGGCGCCGGCGAGCGGCACCGAATCGCGGCAGATCGGCCAGGTCTCACCGAGCGTGAGCCAGGTGACGGTGACCGGTCCCAGTTCCTTCATGTCGCGCATCGCCCAGGTCCTGCTGCCGATCACCATCTCCCAGCAGTCCTCGGAGTTCACCGGAACCTTCACGCCGGTCGCGGTCGATGCCCAGGGACAGGCCATCAATGAGGTCACCATCCTCCCCGCGACCGTCACCGCGGATGTGCAGGTGGAGACGCGCGGCAAGTCGGTCTCGGTGATCCCGCGCGTGATCGGCGTGCCGGCCGAGGGGTACACGGTACAGCAGCGGACGGCGCTCCCGGAAACGATCCTTGTCGACGGGCCGCAGGACGAGCTGGACAAGCTCCTGTTCGTCAACACGGAGCCGGTGGACATCTCCAACGCCACGTCCTCCATCAGCCAGCGCGTGGGAATCGAAGACCTGCCGGCAGGGCTGACCATCGTCGATCCGGCGAGCGGCACCGTGGAGGTCCGCGTGGCGATCGAGGACATCTCCGGCCAGGCTACGGAGTTCAGTTCCCTCCCGGTCGAGGTGATCGGCCTGGGCAGCGGCCTCGAAGCGACGGTGACGCCCACGACCGCGAATGTCTCCGTGCTGGCGCCACGCTCCCTGCTGGAGACGATGACGGCCAACGACATCAGGGTGCGGGTCGATGTCACGGGCCTCGGTCCGGGGACCCACGTCGTCACGCCGGACGTGACGGTGCCCCAGCGCGCCACCTGGCTGGGCAACGATCCCGGACAGATCACGGTCGTCATCACCCGTTCCGGCGAGGGAGGAACCCCGGTCTCCACCCCAGTCGCCAACGCATCGCCCGCCGCCACGGAGAGCGACCGCCCGACGGCCATCGCGACGGAGACGCCATCGCCCACACCCACACCGACCTCCTGACCTCGCCAGAGGTCGGACAGAAGCCAGCGGGGACGGCCAGGGGGCTGGACGCAGGGACGCCGCAGGGTTCAGCCAGCGGCGTACCTGCTTCCATCCCCCTGGCCGTCCCCGCTGGCTTCTCACCGACCTGTGGCGAGGTGGGGAGGGGTGAGGGGGTGTGGGCGAAGGAGTCTCCGGCGCGATGGGCGGCTGGCGG
>JBQCJS010000674.1:0-6295 GCA_051952485.1 Thermomicrobiales bacterium
AAGCCGTTCGACTTCTACCTTGCCGAGGTCTCCATCACCGAGGACCGCAAGAAGGCCGTCGATTTCAGCGATCCCTACTACGCCGAGCAGCTCGTCGTGGTGACGAAGAAGGATTCGCCGGTCCTGGAGGCCCGCTCGCTGGAGGACCTTCGGAAGTTCCAGTTCGGCACGCAGGTGGGCACCACCTATCTCACCTACATCACCGACAAGATCAAGCCGGAGAAGGACCCGATGGTGTTCGACACGAACGCCGATTCCCTCACCGCGCTCGAGAACGGCACGGTCGATCTCGGCATCCAGACGCTGAGCATCGGCATCTACAACACCACCATCCAGTTCCAGGACCTCGCGCTGGGCGGCCTCCTGCCCGGCACGCAGGGCGACGGGATGGGCCTCGTCTTCGAGAAGGGCAGCGCCCTCGTCCCGTTCGTGAACAAGGCGATCGCCGAAGTGATCGCCACCGGCACGCGGGATGCCCTCGTCTCGGAGTGGATTCCGGTGCCGCCGGGCATCTTCACCTACACCGAGTAAGCACCGGGCCACACCGCCCATCGCAGCCCAGGATTCGACCGTGGGGAGACCGGCTGCCCTCGTCCGGTCTCCCCTTCCCTGACGGACCCGATCGCCCATGGACGTCACCCACCCGGCCTCCCCGGCCCCGTTGCCGCCGGAGGAACTCTCGCGCATCCTCCGCAAGCCGCCGGTCTGGCGTCGCCCGGAGGTGATGCGGTCCGCGGCCATCGCCACGATCAGCAGCGTCCTGCTCTTCCTGCTCCTGCGCTGGCTCCTGCTGCGCAGCGAGGGGTGGGCCAACGTGCAGGCCGCCTTCTTCAGCGCCGAGGACTTCAAGGCCGCCTGGCCGAAGGTGCTGGACGGGTTCAAGCTGAACGTCCGCATCTTCATGATCGCGGAGCCGATCGTGCTGGTCTGCGGCCTCCTGCTGGCGATCGCGCGCGGGACGAAGAACCCGGCGCTCTTCCCGGTGCGGGCGCTGGCGATCGGCTTCATCGACCTCTTCCGGGGGGCGCCGGCCCTGCTGGTGATCCTGGCGCTCGGCTTCGGGATGCCCGGCCTGCGCATCGCGGGATTGCCGAATTCCCCGGTCTTCTGGGGCACCGTCGCCGTCATCATCACGTCGTCGGCCTACACCGCCGAGACCTTCCGCGCCGGGATCGAATCGATCCACCCCAGCCAGCGGGCCGCCGCGCGGTCGCTCGGCCTCACCGGCTTCCAGACCTTCACCACGGTCGTCCTGCCCCAGGGCGTGCGCCGTGTGATCCCGCCATTGATCAGCGGGTTCGTCGGCCTGCAGAAGGAGACCTCGCTGGTGGCGGTGATCGGCCCGCTGGACGCGACGCGCCAGGCCCAGATCTATTCGTCGCTCCACTTCAACTACACGAGCTTCCTGGCGGCGGCGCTGCTCTTCATCCTCGTCACCATCCCGCTCGCCCGCCTGACGGATTACCTGATGGACCGCACCGCGCGCGACCGGCAGGTGGGAGGCCTGGTATGACCTCCATCACCCCGGGCTCGACGGCGGCGCCGGCCATCGTCCCCGTGGCCGCCCCCGCTGCCGCGACGATGCTCTCCTACGAGGGGGTCTACAAGGCGTTCGGCCAGCACCTGGTCCTGAAGAACGTGAACCTGGATGTGGCGAACCACGAGGTGATCTGCCTCATCGGCGCCTCCGGCTGCGGGAAATCGACCCTGCTGCGCTGCACGAACCTCCTGGAGCCGATCCAGGCCGGGAAGATCGTCCTGAACGGCGCGGAGATCACCGCGCCGGGCGTGAAGGCGGACGAGATCCGGCGGCGCGTCGGGCTGGTCTTCCAGTCGTACAACCTCTTCCCGCACATGTCCGTGCTCAAGAACATCACGCTCGGCCCGCGCAAGGTGCTGCGCATCTCCCGTTCGGAGGCAGAGGCCGAGGCGGAACAGCTGCTGGACCGGTTCGGCCTGCGCGACAAGCTGAACGAGTATCCGGATCGCCTCTCCGGCGGCCAGCAGCAACGCGTCGCCGTGGTGCGGGCGCTGGCGATGCGGCCGGAGGTGCTCCTGCTGGACGAGATCACCTCCGCGCTGGACCCGGAGATGGTGGGCGAGGTGCTGGACATCATCGTGGAGCTGAAGGGCCTGGGCATGACGATGATGCTGGCGACGCACCAGATGGCCTTCGCCCGCCGCATCGCCGATCGGGTGGTCTTCCTCGATGGCGGCGCGATCCTGGAGCAGGGACCGCCGGAGACCTTCTTCCACAACCCGCAGCAGGACCGGACGCGCCAGTTCCTCGAACGGGTGATGAACTCCCTGTAGGCGCCCCTGCTACCATCCCCGCAGGGCGATCGTGGCAAACGGCAAGGAGGGCAGGCAATGGGCGTCGTGGACTGGCTGAAGAAGCTCCTCGACCCGGAGCCGGCCCCGAAAGCGAAAACAGCCCGGGCGAAACCAGCCCGGGCGAAACCAGCTCCGGCCCGATCCGCCCCCAAACCCGCTGCCCGGTCCACCCCCACATCCAGGAAGGCAGGGACTCCGGCCCGCCCGGCAGCGGCTCCCGCCTTCCGGCCCGCGCCATCCCTGCCGGACGACGCCCGCTGGATCAGGCCGAACGAGCAGGTGGAGTTCCAGGGCATCGCGATTCACGGCGGCCTCTTCTACATCGGAAACCGCCTCCGGACGGGCGTCTCCAGCGCCGAACCCTCCCTGATCGACCCCACGCTCCCGGTATCGTTTCCCACCGGGGACGCGCCCATCCGCGATCTCCCCTACTGGCCATCCTATGCGACGCTCTCCCCCCGCGAGCGAGGGACCTACCTGCGCTGGCTGGCCTCGGGCCGGCGCGACCCGCGCATCCCGATCGGCTATCCCTTCCTCTTCCTGTACGGGATCGAACGCCGCCTGCTGCTAGACCGCGACCGCCTCGACTCGTCCGATCTGGCCGCGATCCGGGCCGAGCTCGCCGCGCTGAACGCCACCTACGGCGTCGCGAACGAGAGCTTCCGCGCCGCCAGCGAGCAGATGACCGGCCTCGCCGACCTCCTGCTGGTGGAGCGCATCCTGGATGACCGGCAATGGAGCGACCCGGCCGCGTTGCGCGATGCAGCGGCGATCCTCCCGCCCCCACCGCCGCTGTTGCCGAACAACCGCGCCATCCCCATCTCCCTCCGGATCGGGCTCGGCATCCTCGCCCTCGCCCACGCGCCGATCCCGCCGGACTGGGCGCTGGCGTGGGCGTGGTACGAGCCAACGACCTCGATCCGGGCGGCGGCGATCCGGCTTCCGGGCGAATTCGCCACTCTCTTCGCCATCCGGTACCGGGCACGATTCGGCGATGGGCTCACGGTCGATCCGGCGCGGTTGCGGCGGCTGGAGCTGCCCATCACCGCCGCGAACGTCGTCCTGGGCGAGCAGCGCGTGAGATCGGCGCTGTTGCCGGACGTGCTGACGGCGGCTGGCATGGCCGACCTTTTCGACCTGATCCGCATCACCACCGATGCGCTGGACGAGACCAGCCGCTGGCTGGCCCGGAATCCGGATCGGGCGGGATCGCTGGCGGCCTGGGCGATGCTGCCCGATGCGCTGCGCGATCCTGCCATGCCGTTCGCCGCCGGCGTCTTGGCCAAGCTCGCCGCGCTGGTGGGCACCGGCCCGGTATCGATCGTGCCCGGCGACCGCCTGATCCGGCTGTGGACCGGGGACCTGGTGACGCCTCCGGCGAAGCTGACAAAGGACACGGGCGCGAACGTCGCGGGCGCGCTCGCGCAGCTTGGCTACGGCATCGAGCCCGATCCCCGCTCCGGCATTGCCATCGCGGCGGATGCACCGGTCGCCCTCTTCCGGCTCCCCGGCCCGCCAACCGGTGATGCGTCCTTGGGAGGCGGCGCGTACGAGCTGGCCGCGCTCCTGGTGGACCTCGCCACGCACGTCGGGGAGGCGGACGGGGCCGCGTCGCTTCCCGAGTACGCGATCATGCGCGATCACCTCCGCGCGTCCTGGACGCTCTCACCGCAGGACGACGCCCGGCTGGGCGCGCGGCTCGCCTGGCTGGCGGCGCGCTCCTCAGCGGAGGGGACACTGGCGGGGATGAAGAAGCGGATCGCTCCCCTCGCCGCGCCGGAAAGGGATCGCCTGGCGAGCGGCCTCCTGCGGGTGGCCGACGCCGACGGATCGATCTCACCGGCGGAGGTGACGGCGCTGCGGACGATCTGGAAGCTGCTGGGGCGCGATCCGGACCGCGTCGCCAGCGATCTCCATGCCGTGATGACCGGCGGCAGGCTCGACCCCACTCCCACCGAGCCGAAGCAAGGGGATCGGTCCGCCCGGCGTCCCAAGCCGGCCCCGCCACGGCGGTCCCGGGCCGCGGACGATCCGGTGGTGGTGCGGCGGGCAACCTCGGAGACGCCCGGCGTGCGCATTCCCCGGCCACCCGGCACGGTCGAACCCACGTCCCTGCCGGAGCCGGACCTGCCACTCGATCCGACCGCCATCGCGCGGAAGATCGCGGATTCCGCCGCCGTCTCCGCACTGCTCGGCGACCTGCTGGCCGAGGAGGCCGCCCCACCGGCGCCGGTTCCGGACCGGTCCGGGGCCGGCGACCCAGCCTCACCGGTCGCGGCGCTCCTGGCGGCGTTCGCCGTGCAGGAGACGTGGGAGCTCGAGGCATTCGCGGCCCTGGCGAACGGTCACGGGATGCTGCCGAACGCCGCGCTCGACCTGCTGAACGACCTCGGGTTCGAGCACGCGGGCGATCCCTTGCTGATGGAGGAGGCGGACGGCTCGATCCGGGTCGATCCCGGCGTCCTGGCCGCGGTGCAGGCCACGGGTACAGCCGGGTCGGTGGAGCCATCGTCGCGGGAATGGTAGGGTGACACGCCGGGGACCCGGTCTCCGGGAACGATGCGACACGAGGCAGCAGGACAGCAGGACAGCATGGCAGCATGATCCGGAGACACCAGAACCACCGTCCGGAGTGGCTTTTCCCGCACGACGATCCCGGCGAGCCGCCTGCCCGGCGCTGGGTCGGCCCCCATGCGCCCGAGCCGGCGATCGTGCAGGGCTTCGACCTCACCGGCGCGATGGTCTACCTCGCCGCTCCGGGCGTCCGCCGGACGACCTTCTCCGAACCGTCCGAGATCGACCCGACCCTGCCACTGGCGGGAAACTCGCGGAACACCCTGCCCGCCTACTATGCCCGCGCCTATCACGACCTCGAACCGGACCAGCGCCGGGCCTACCTGGCGTGGCTGGCCGATGGCCGGCGCGCGCCGGACGCGGACCGCTCCTTCCTGCGGCTCTACCTGAACGGCCTCGAACGGCGGGTGCTGGTCGATCTCGCCGACGATCCGCGTGTGGAGCTGGAGCTTCCCGCCATCATGGCCGAAATCCTCGCGCTGCGGGAGACCTATGGCGGACGCCTGGCAGGCGGGTTCGCGGACGGCCTGGTGCAGATCCTCACCATCCTGCTGATCGACCCCGCGCAGCCGCTGCCACGGCCGCCGATCGACCCGTCGGATTGGGAGGAACCGCCCCTGCTCCGGTTCGGGCTCGGCCGGTTCGTGGCGCAGAAGCAGCCGATCCCGGCGGAATGGGCGGCGGTGTGGGCGTGGTACCGGCGCGATGTCGTGATCCGGTCGGCCCTCCTGCGCACGACGGACGAGTTCCAGGCCATCTTCGCGCACCGGTACACGGAAGCGTACGGCGAGGGCCTCACGTTCAAGCCCGGCAAGCGGGAGGTCGCCATCGCGTACTACTCGCCCAACCCGTCCATCGGGCCGGTCAAGCTCGCGCTGTCCGGCATCCCGGACATCTTCAGCCGTCCGGCGGCGGGCCAGAAGCTCCGCCTCCTGGTCGAGCAGGTCTGGACGGAGCTGGGGCCGTATGCCCGCGCCGTGAGCCGCACCTTCACCACCGACGAATCGCTCTCCATGGCCGCGCTCCTGCCGCCCATCCTGCAATCGCGCGATCAGCCCGCCATCGGCGAGGCCCTCCGCACGCTCGATCTCGCCCTCGGGACATCCCCCGCTGCCACCGCCACAATCCCGAACACGGACCTCGTGGACCTCTGGTGGCCACGCTCGTGGGATGGGTCGCCCGCCATCCGCCAGCTGGCCGCGAAGGATCGCCGGGCCTTCACGGCGCTCGTCGGGCGGTTCGGCTACGGGGTCGAACCGGACCCGCGCTACGGCAAGCGACCGGGCCAACGCGCCTCCGATGACCTGACCGTCTTCCGGGCCGGAGAGGCCGTGCCGCCCGAACCAAGCCCCGCCTGGAATGCCGCCGTCGTGGCAGCGCAGGCGGG
>JBQCJS010000675.1:0-4607 GCA_051952485.1 Thermomicrobiales bacterium
CCGGAGATCACCGATCTCATCGTCCAGTTCTCCCCCGGCACCCAGCCGCTCGAGGAGACCCTGGAGGGACTGGAATTGCTCGCCACGCAGGTCGCGCCGGCGGTCGGCTGGACACCCGCCAACGCCGTCGCCGCCTCCTGATCCCGCCCCGGACGATCCGCCGATCCCCCGCACGAATGCTCGTGCGGGGGATCGGCGTTCCCGGCCGCGTCACATTTCGCCACACCCGATCGTCTACGGGATAGCAGGCGGAACGAGCGCGGATGCCACGCGCGGCACCGGCCACGTCCGTCCCCGTTGGAGGATCACACCATGGTCGAAGAAACTCGCGTGTCCACCGATACGATCGTCGCGATCTCGGGCGCCCTCTACCGCGTCGCCACCTCCATCCCGGATGCCGGGATCGAGGATGACCTGAAGCACCTCGTCAGCCTCCGCGCTTCCCAGTTGAACGGCTGCGCCTTCTGCCTCGCCATGCATGTGCGCGACCTGCGCAACGCTGGCTGGCGGGAGGACAAGATCGCCGTGCTCCCGGCCTGGCGGGAGACCACCTGGTACACCCCGCGCGAGCAGGCCGCGCTCGCATGGACGGAGGCGCTGACCACGCTCGAACCGCACGCGGTCTTCGATGCCCTGCGCGAGGCCACCATCGCCGAGTTCGGTGAGCGGGGATTCGCGGCGCTGACCGCCATGGTGATCGCCATCAATGGCTGGAACCGGCAGAATGTGGCCTTCCAGGTCGCCCCGGAGCGGTTCGAATCCCCGGAGCTTGCCGCGACCGTCTAGGATGAAGGGCATGGGCGGTCGGGCCTGACATGGCAGTGGCAACCGACCCATAGCGGGTGGCAACATCGGGAGGTATCGGCTTCGATGGCCGGGATGCGGCAGGAGACGGCACGGCGCATGGACACGGCATCGGGCGAGAGCTACGAGTCGTTGCGCCCCTACCTGTTCGCCGTCGCCTACCGCATGACCGGCGCGGCCAGCGATGCCGAGGACCTCGTGCAGGATGCCTGGATTCGCTACCTCGACGCCGGGTCGCCCCCGGTCCGCTCGCTCCGGGCCTACCTCACCACCATCGTCTCCCGCCTCACGCTCGATTACCTGAAGTCGGCCCGGGTCGCCCGCGAGCAGTACGTCGGCGCCTGGCTGCCGGAACCGGTGTCCACGCACCGGGCCATCCCCGGCCCGGACGCGACCATCGAGCAGCGCGAGGCGGTCTCGATCGCCTTCCTCACCCTGCTCGAACGCCTGACGCCGGAGCAGCGCGTCGTCTTCGTGCTGCGCAGCGGGTTCGGCCTGCCCTTTGCCGAGATCGGCGACCATCTGGAACGCTCACCGGCCGCCTGTCGCCAGCTCTTCCAGCGAGCCGAGCACGCCCTCGCGGCCCTCACGCCCGATGCGGGCCGTACCCCCACGACGGATGAATGGGACGTGGTCCATCGCTTCCTTGGCGCGGTGGAGTCCGGCGACCTGTCGGCCGTCACCGCGCTGCTCGCCGACGGGGCAACCTGGATCGGCGACGGCGGGAAGGATCATCGCACGGTGCGGCGGGCCGTGCGGGGAGCGGACAAGGTGGCGCGTGGCATCCTCGGCGTGCGGTGGAAGTTCCCCAAGCCGCAGGTCACGTTCGCCATCGAGGACCTGAACGGAGGGCCGGCCATCGTCGAACGGAGCGAGGGCACCATCATCCGCGTCACCGCCCTCACGATCGAGGCGGGCCGGATCGCCTCGATCCAGGTCGTCCTGAACCCGGAGAAGCTTCGCCACCTCGCCCAGGAAACCGCCCTGTAGCGACGGCGAAACTCCGCGCAAGCCTCCCAACGCACACGTGAAGGACGCCCACGCCGCGTGATGCCGCTAGGCGCTCGCCTGCTCGTCAAGCGCCGGCCTGGTGGCACGCGATGGAGCCGTCTCCGGCTCGCGATTCATGGTCCGCAGGACGGAGATGAAGGGAACCACGGCGACCAGCACCGTGAAGAGCACGGCGATCCCGATCAGGGTCCGGTCCAGCCCGAACCGTTCGATGGCGCCGCCGGTCCCCACCATGCCGAGCGGATCGGCGATCGAGGCCAGGGCCGCGAAGCTGGCAAACACGCGACCGCGCATCGAGGGAGGAATCCGCTCGAACCGCACCGTCACCAGCAGGGGATTGATCGGGCCACTCAGCAAGCCGACGCCCGCCATGCAGGCGGCAAGTGCCAGCGCCGGCAGGTGCGGCACGAACGCCCACCGCAACCCGGCCACCGCCACGATCCCCACAAACCAGATCGCCCACCGGACATGCCGCAACCGGGCGCCCGCGACTCCGTACGCCGCCGCGCCGATCAGGCTGCCGATCCCGAAGGCGGCCAGCAGGAAGCCGAGCTGCTTGGCATCCCCGTACCGGTCGCGCACCAGCACCGGCATCACGACATTGAAGACGGCACCATTGAACAGGTTGGCGAACACCAGCACCATCGCCAGTGCCAGCAGCAGGCGATCTTCGACGATGAACCGCAACCCCGCCTTGATCGACCCGAGGGCCTGGCCGATCGCGCGGCGGCCGCCAACTGCCGCCGGGGCAACGCCGGGTTCCGGTTCCGGCTCGTCCACCGGCACATCGGGGGTGAACACGCCGATCAGGATCGCGGAGATGGCGAACGTCGCCGCGTCGATCAGCAGCACGTTCGACGCGTCGATCCACGCGATGAGGAACCCCGCCAGGATCGGCCCGACAATCACGGCCGCGCCGTCGCTCATCTCGTAGGCGGAGTTCATCGCCTCCATCGGCATCCCGGAGCGGTCCGCCAGGCCGGGCAACATCGTGCGGCGGGCGGTCAGCCCGGGGATGTCCAGCATCGCCCCGAAGAAGACGAGCACCAGCAGCAGCCAGAACGGAAGCCCGATCGTGTGATGGAAGACCGGGATGGCCGCGACCGAGAGACCGCTCACGATGTCGGCGATCACGCTCATGCGCCGGCCACCGATGCGATCGATCACGACCCCACCGAGCAGGCCCGCCAGCAGCGCCGGGAGGGCAAACGCCATGCCCACCAGGCCGGTCCGCCCCGCGCTGCCGGTCGCCTCCAGGACGAACCAGGGCAGCGCGACCAGCGTCAGCGTGTTTCCCAGCAGGGAGATGGTGTTGCCGGCGAGGAATGGCGCGACGGCGAGCGGCCGTCTCGCGGGAGGTTCCATTGCGGTGTGTCCAGGCGCATCACCCATCGCCATGGCGCCGTCCCTTCAACGGGTTGCCGCGCCGAAAACGAGCATGCGGCCAGTCCAGGGCAATCGCCCGCGGAGATTCACGATTCGAATATGCGAAACCAAGGGTCCACGCCGGAAATGCTACCATGCAGTGTGGCATCGCCTCCTCGCTCCGACCGGCTTTCACCGCGGTAATTGGTCCTGTCTCCAGGTCATGGGACGATGCGCCCATCCCCCTGCCCGCTCTCCGCTTTTCGTCCCCCCTACGAGGCTGCCGGTGTTCCTACGCTCATCGTCCTCCCGCCACGACCGCTTCTCGAACCGCCAGGCCGCGGTCTTCATGATCCTGGTCGTGCTTGGGCTCGTCGCAGGGTGGTTCCTTGGCAGCGTGACGGGCGGCATGATGGTTGGCGGCATCGCTGGCGCGTGCGGGATCATGCTTCCTGGCGTCCGCCCCCGCGACCAGGCGTCAGCGCCATCCGGTCCGGAAGCCACTCCCGACGACGCCTGACCCCGCACCGTTCCTGCCGGAGGAATACCCACGTGACCGCGCCCACCTCCCCGCATCGCCGTCTCGTCGCCGTGCCCACCGCCGCCGACCTCGCCGCCGCCCGCGCGTCCGTCCTGGCGGTGTTGTCGCCTACGCCGCTGGTTCCCTCTCCCGCCGCCGGCCCGTCCGTCTGGCTGAAGCTGGAGACCTTCCAGCCGACAGGGTCCTTCAAGGTGCGCGGGGCCATCGCCGCCTGCACCGCGTTGCCGGAGGGCAGCAGGATCGTGACCGCCTCCGCCGGCAACCACGGGCTCGGCATGGGCTGGGCGTCGGGACGCCTCGGGATTCCCGCCACCATCGTCGTGGCGGAGACCGCCTCCCCGGCCAAGCGGGATGCCATCGCCCGGATGCCGGTCGAACTCATCCTGCATGGCACGAGCGTCGATGCCGCCGAAGCGTTCGCGATGGACCTCGCCGCCGATCCCGCCCGCGCCGCGACCTATGTCTCGCCGTACAACGATCCCCAGGTGATCGCGGGGCAATCCACCCTGCTCGATGAACTGGTCGCCCAACATCCGGGCCCGGGCGATGGCCGTCCACTGACGGTGATCGCGGGCGTGGGCGGCGGCGGCCTGGTCGCTGGCCTCAGCCTGCGCGCGCGGGAGGTTTCGACCCCGGAACGACCGATCCACGTGGTGGGTGTCGAGGCGGCGGCCTCGACCGCCCTCTCGGCGGCGGTGGTGGCGGGCGACACGGTGGAGGTCCCGATCGGGGAGACGATCGCGGATGGCCTCTCCGGCAACCTGGAGCCGGGCACGGTCACAGCGAGCATCATCGCCGGGACCGCGGTCCGCCTCGCCACCGCCGCCGAGACGGAGATCCATCGCGCGATCCGCTGGCTCGTCCGCACTCACGGCCTGGTCGCCGA
>JBQCJS010000676.1:0-2088 GCA_051952485.1 Thermomicrobiales bacterium
CGATCTCGACGGCGATCGCATCCGTCGTGACGGCCGGGAAGACATGGACCCGCTGGCATCCCACCGTGTACACCCCCTCCACGATCGGGTCGCCCGTCCGCAGGTCAACGATCCGGTGCGCTCCGATGCGCTGGCCGTCCTCGATCGCTTCCCGCAGGATCAGGTGGTCGAAGGTGGTGGTTTGGGGGAAGGTCACGGTGATGCGGGCTCCATCCTGGGCCAGGTCGCCGGCAACGGGATGGGCGAACCGCTCGCGCATGGAGGCCGTGAACGCCAGGAGCCGTTCGCGGTCGGCATCGTCGAACAGGCCGCGCCGGTCCGGACCGAGGTTGAGGAGCATGTTCGCGCCGAGTCCGATCGAGCGGTACCAGATGGCCTGGAGATGATGGAGGCTCTTGAGGGTGAACAGGTCGTCCGTCTGCCAGAACCAGTGCCGGCGGATCGGGAAGTTGCACACCGGCGGCAGGTACCATCCGCCGCCGGGAAGCCCTTCCCGGTCGTCGGTATAGATCGACTTCGCGGTGCCGTCTACCGTGTACCAGAGCGGATCGGTGGCCAGCCCGTCCTCGTTGCCGATCCAGCGGATCGTGGGACGGCCCATGTTGAAGATCATCGCGTCGGGCTGAAGCCTTTCCACCACGTCCATGATCGAATCCCAGTCGTAGGGATGCGTCTCCGAACCGGCGCCATCGAACCAGAGCTCCACCAGCGGCCCGTAGTTCGTGCACAGCTCCGTCAGCTGGCGGAGATACATCGCGTCGTAGGCGGCGTGATCCGTCTCCCAGGTCGTCTCGTGGCGATCCCACGGCGAGAGGTAGATACCGAGGCCGATTCCACCCTCCCGGCACGCCTCCGCGAGCTCCCCGACCACATCCCCCTTGCCGTCCTTCCAGGGGCTGGAGACGACCGAGTAGTCGGTCGTCGCGGTCGGCCAGAGGCAGAAGCCGTCGTGGTGCTTGGCGGTCAGGATGATGTGCGACGCCCCGGCCTCCTGCGCGGTCCGCACCCACTGGCGGCAATCGAGCGCGGTGGGCGCGAAGCTGGTTGCGGGGAGGGAACCGTCGCTCCATTCGAGCCCGTTGAAGGTGTTGACGCCGAAGTGGCAGAAGATGGCCAGCTGGCGGTCGCGCTGCCAGGCAAGCTGGGAAGCCGTTGGTCGTGGCAAGGTCGACGGCGATTCGGAAGCGGTCATGGTGTGGAGGGACCCTTCAGGTGCGCGGGCGATCGTCCGGGCCGGCGTGGCCGACGCCCATTGAATCACGGTGCCGGAGTTCGTCAATCGTCCCCTGGCAGCGAGCGGCACGATGCCCGGTCGCGGAGGTCGAACGGGAAGACGACATGGCGTGCCTCCGCGCGGCCCTGCCCGATCCGCTCCATGAGGAGGGTGAAGGCCTTGGCCGCCATCTCCCGCACCGGTTGCCCGAACGAGGTGAGCGCCGGTTCCATCAGTTCCGTCCAGAAGGGATCGTCGATCTGCACGATCGAGATGTCCGACGGCACGGCGAGCTGGCGGGCGCGGAGGGCGCGCAGGGCGCCGACGGTCATCAGGTTGTTGCCGACCACGATCGCCGTCGTCTCCGGGAAGCGATCGAGCAGCTGGGCGGTGGCACGCTCGGCCTCGTCCATGCGGAACTCACCGCTGGCGGTGCGTGGCGGCAATCCGCGTTCCTGCATGGCCGCGGTGTAGCCTGCGAGCCGGTCGGCGCCGGTCTGGATGTTGAGACGACCGGCGATGAAGCCGATCTGGGTGTGTCCCCGGTCGAGCAGGAAGGTCGTCGCGTCCCGGCCCGCCTGCACGTTGTCGGAGGTCACGGCATCGGCGCGAGTGTCGTTCACCCTGCGGTCGAAGGCCACGATGGGAATCCCGTAGTCGATCACCTGGCCGATGGTGGGATCGGCGGCATCGGCAGCGGCGAGGATGACCCCGACCACGCGTTCGGCGGCGAGCATTTCCAGGTAGGACGCCTGCTTGCGCGGCGTCTCGTCGGTATTGCAGAGCAGGACGCGGTGCCCCCGGGCGTAGGCGGCGTCCTCGATGACGCGGACGGCCTGGGTGAAATGGGGATTCTCGATGTCGGAGACGACGAG
>JBQCJS010000677.1:0-5799 GCA_051952485.1 Thermomicrobiales bacterium
CATGCTGGGACCCCTTTCGATTGTGCGTGACGTCTCGTTCCTTCCCAGCATACCAGACACGTTTCAGCGGCCTGAGTGGATTGTCCAGACTAATCTGGCATTGCGTTGAGATCTCGGCGAACCACAAGGGTTCGCCCTACGAAGTGGTGCGACCGAATCGCCCGCCGATCCGGCCGAATCACTTGGTGGGGCCACCAAGCAGGAACAGGGCAGGTACGGCGACTTGATCTACTCAGGCCGCTGAAACGTGTCTGGTATGCTGGGAAGGAACGAGACGTCACGCACAATCGAAAGGGGTCCCAGCATGACGGAAATCGCCACGTCGGGATGGAGCCGTCCGGAGCCGGAATCGGTGCTCGGGTTCGCCGTCTGCTTCCTGCTCTTCACGCTCGCGGGATATGTCGTGCACTCGCACATCCGCATGCGACGCCTCGATGCCCTGAAGACCGGCTTCGTCGGGCTCCTTTTTACCATCGCCATCCTCTATGGCTTCGCCGTCGGCCTGTGGGTGGTCGATCGCGTCGGGCTGTACCACCCGTATGCGACCACGCCCCAATGGGCCGTCGAGCGGGAGGATGCCGATCGCGTCTTCCTGCCGAACGGTGCGGAACTGGAACCGACCTTCGCCCCGGAACCGACCCGCCCCCTCGGCACCTGACGATGACCCTGCAATCTTATGTCGGGTGTGGTACACTTCCGGCACTGTAGCGGCACCGTGTGCGCGGTCGACTGGCCCGGAACGACGGGATTCAGGGAACGGCGGAGCTGTCCGATCCGATTCGTTGGAAAGGATGGGTCACGTCATGGCCTGGATTCTTGTTGTCGTTGCCGGTCTGTTCGAAGTCGCGATGGCGCTCTCGCTCAAGGAGAGCCACGGTTTCTCCCGCCCCCTGTCCACCGCCCTCTTCGTCATCTTCGCCATTGTCAGCTTCGGCCTGCTCTCGTTCGCCCTGCGGACGCTGCCGGTCGGCACCGGGTACGCCGTCTGGACGGGCGTCGGGGCCGTGGGCACGGCGATCGTCGGCATCGTCGTCCTGGGCGAGCCGCGTGATGCGTTGCGGCTGGCCTCGATCGCGCTGATCGTGGCGGGCGTCGCCGGGCTGCGGCTCGCGGGCGGTGGCCACTGACAGTTCCAACCAATGGGAACGCGCGAACCCGGCGAGGGATCTTCCTCGCCGGGTTCCTGCATGGCCGGAGTCACCCAGAGGTCGCTCAGGGCGTGATGTCGTCGTAGTCCGGCGATTTCACCGGGCCGAAGCGATCGGCCGGCCAGTTCGTGAAGAAGACCTTGCCCACGATCTCGGAGATCTTCACCGGGCCGAAGGCGCGAGAATCGGAGCTGTGCTCCCGGTTGTCGCCCAGCACGTAGACACTGTCCGCCGGGACCGTGAGCGAGCACCATTGGGCGTTGTGGCAGAAGGTGATCGCCCCATCGATGTACGGTTCGGCCAGCGGCTCCCCGTTCACGAAGACGATACCATCGTGAAACCCGATCGTCTCGCCCGGCAACGCCACCACCCGTTTCACGTAGGGCGAATCGGACGTCACCGGCGGGTGCAGGACCACGATATCCCCGCGCTTCGGCTGTCCGATGGTGAGTTCGTCGCCCTTTCCGACATCGACGCCGGGGATGACGTTCATCCAGGACGTGAGATTCACGTCCGCGTAGGCGAGCCGGTTCACGAAGAGATGCTCCCCGTTCTCCAGGAACGGGTCCATGCTCGCCCCGTCCACCTCGTACGGCATGAGCACCATCCGCAACCCGAAGAAGACCACGAGCACGATGGCCGCCAGCTCGGCGACCTCGCGGACCAGCGACCGCCCGCCGCCCTTGCCAGGCGCCGCCTCGGCGATCCCCGCCGTCGTCGCTCCGACGGATTCCTCCGTCCCGACCCGTTCGCGTCCCTCGTCGTCCTGCACGTCCATCATTCCCCTGGGTGGCGGCTGATAGCTGACCGGCACGTGAGGGCCGCCCGTTCGCGCTGAGTATAGGCACTCCCTGCCGCCAGCGCACACGCCGGCAACCGGGAGCAATCCTGAGCGATTTCCCAGCGATCTCCCGGCCGGCTCCGACCCGGCGTTGCGACCATGGCTCTGGAGCGCCGCTCCGGAGGGGGTGTCGAGGCGAGGTTCTACCCGACTCCCGTCCGGGTGCTAGCGGTCCCATTCGTGCAGAAGCCCAAGAATTCGCGACGGGGCTGGTGCATCGACGCCGAACCATGCGAAACGATCCGCAACGGACATTCGTTGCGAGAGGGTTGTGGCGGGTACAATCCGCCATTCCGGCAATACTGGCCGGCCTGGCCTGGCCCCGATCGGGGCCCGACAGGAAGGGGGTCCCATTTCATGTGCCCGCGCCACATCGCTTCGGTGGGCGCGGACGGACGGAAGACCGGTTCGCCAACTATCGAGACACCTCAGAGGGAGGGGATCTCAGGATGGGTGCTACAACCATGATCAAGCGCACGCTGCTGGCTATCGCATTCACGTTCCTCGTCGCCGCCGGCATGAGCCAGGCCGTTGCCGCGCAGGATTCGACCCCGGTCGCCACGGAGACGACCGCCGCCGCCGCCCTACCGAGCACCGGAACGGGCTCCTCGCAGGACAACAACAGCACCATGCTGCTGATCGGCTTCGTCGCGGCTGTCGGTCTCGTGGGTGTGACGGGCTACACCGCGTTCCGCCGCAGCGCCCGCTAGGTCGGGAACGCTGGCGGTCGTGCTGGCATAGTCCGTCGGCGTGGGAATGGCGCGCCGCTGCGACGGCCGCGCGGAATGAAGCGTGATACGAACGCCCGGGACGGTGACTGCGGTCGCCATCCCGGGCGTTCGCGCGTCCGGGGCCACACCGCATCCGTGCCGCTTCCGGCTGCCAGCACGGCCCCCCACGCCGAGCGCGGTGGTAGGCTGGGACCAGACGACCACCGCGACCGCACGTGTCGCCTGCCACCCGCTCAGGCTTTCCCGGCCCAAGGAGTTCCCCGTGCCGACATCCAGGCCGATCCGTCCCACCGCACTCCGCTGGCTCCGGCTCGTCGCGATCGCAGCGGTGATGGCGGGCATCCTCATCGGCCCCGGAACCGCACCGGCGGCGTCCCCCACCATCGACCCGGATTCCGGCCTCGCGGCGAAGCAGTTCGTCTGGCTGCTGGATCGCGTCAACACCGCTGGCGGCGTCCTCTCCCCGGAGGAGGTGGACGCGCACTTCACCGCACGGTTCGTTCAGGCCGTCGGCACGGACGCGATCGTGGCGCAGGTGACGATGATCGCGTCGGCCTACGCGCCGCTCACCCTCGTCGAGGTGATCCAGGAGACCGACGACCTCGTGCATGTCCAGGCACGCGCCAGGGACGGCCGCCTGGTGGTGATCGCCGTCTCCATCGAGCATTCCGACCAGAAGATCGCCGGATTCATCTTCCAGCCGGGCGAAGCCGACTTCCCCTTCGCCTCCCCTGCCGCCTCGCCGGCAGCGTCGCCAGCGGCCTCGCCCGCCAGCAGCCCAAAAGCGGGCTGACCGGCTGAGTAGACCATCCCGTTCTACCTGTCCTGGGCACGCTTGGTCGGGCCGCCATGAGGGCGGCCCCCACAAACGGCCGGATCGGCGGGCGATTCGGTCGAACCACTTCGTAAGGCAAACCCTCGCAGCTGCGGCCGGTGGTTTGCCGCCATCCCTGCACATGCCTGGGAAGGCGAGACGTTCCACTGAGCGGACCATCCGGCCTTGCACGGTATCGCGCCGCCGCAGAACCGACACGGAAATGGCACATTCGCCGGGTAGGATCGGGCCAGGATCGCGCTCGCGCCGATCCCGATCAGCCACCACCACAGCCACCAGGAAGGACCGTCCATGCATCGCACCAAGGCCCTTGCCGCCCCGGTCTCCCGCCGCACGATCGCCCTCGCCGGAAGCTCGCTCCTCGCCCTGGCCGCCATGCCGACCCTCGCCCACGAGGGCCACGGTGACGCCACTCCTGAGGCCTCGCCGGAGGTCGCGACACCGAGCGCATCGCCCGTGGCAAACCCCGTCCCGGCCCCGACGACGGCCGAGGTGCTCCCCGCCTACCAGGATCTCGCGGACCAGATCCGGACGACCGGCCAGGCCGTGCTCGATCCCCTGCTCAGCGGGGACAGTGCGCCGTTCGCGGCCGCGTGGTCGCCGGAAGCCGCGCGAACGCTTCCCGCATCGGAGGTCGGCTCCATCGTCGCGCAGTTGCAGGCAAACCAGGTCCGCTTCTCCTTCGCCGAAGTCGGCGCCCACTGGTCCGGCACCGTCGGGGATGGCGCGATTGCCGGCTTCTTCCAGCAGGCCGGAACCCGCGACACCTTCACCCTGACCCCGAAGGGCGCGGCACCGGCCAGCAGCCCGGCAGCCGTCGCCAGCCCGGTGACTTCGGAGGCCACACCGGCGATCGCGGCGCGCCCCTATCCGGCCGGCATCTGGAGCGGGTCCCTCGATACGCTGAAGCTTCCGTTCGAGATCGCCTTCAGCGGTGACGAATCCCACCCAGCGGCCACGATCACAATCGCCGAACAGGGCATCATCGAAGCGCCGCTCGGGGATGTCGCCTTCCTGCCGGAGGCGCCCTTCGGTGCCGTGGCCTTCGACCGGGCGATTCCGCTCTCACCCGCGTTCCACACCTACGGCCAGGTGCGCGATTGGGCGGGCGCCGAGGCCCAGATCGACCTCACGCTCGGCGGGGATACGGTGACGTCGATCCAGATCCAGCCGACGATCATCCTCCCCGAGGACCCGGCGGCCGGCTATGTCTCCGAGGTCACCTACCGGCTTCCCTGGCAGGCGGGCGCATGGTTCACCTTCTGGGGCGGCGACACCGAATACCAGAACTATCACGCGATCGCGCCGGGGCAGCGTCATGCCCTCGATATCGTCGTCTGGAAGGACGGCTCGACCTTCGCCGGTGATGGCGCGTCCGCCGACCATTACTGGATCTGGGGGCAACCGCTCGTGTCCCCCGCGGCGGGGACGGTCGTCGAGACGCTGAACGACCAGCCGGACCAGGTGCCCGGCCCCTCGCTCTCCGAGACGGACCCGGATGCCTTCAAGACGCTCCACCCGGCGGGCAATCACATCGTGCTGCAGACGGCGGAGCGCGAGTTCGTCTACATGGCCCACATGCAGCACGGCTCGGTTCGGGTGCGGAAAGGCGATGTCCTGAAGGCTGGCGATCCGGTCGGGCTGGTCGGGAACTCCGGCAACACCAGCGAACCCCACCTTCACCTGCACATCCAGAACGTGGCGGACTTCTACGATCCGCAGGCGGTCGGGCTGCCCGTCGTCTTCACCGGCCTGACGATCGACGGCAAGCCCACGTCCAGCGGCAGCCTGCAACAGGGGACCTTCGCGGAACCGGTCGCCTCCTGACCGGCGCCGGGCCGGTATGGGTGATTCCCAGCGGGCTCCCAGCCGGCCACGGCCCACGGCGTGCGACGATAGGATGGCATCGCATCGGCTTCCGGCGATCGCCCCGCCTTCGCCGCGCCCTCGCCGCCGCCCGACCAGAGAGGCATCCCATGACCGCATCCACTCCCCGACCCCGCTGCACCTTCTCCCCGGCCACCGACCCGGGAATCACGTCCACCTCTACCTCCACCCGACGGGAGGTGATCGGCGCATCCGTCGCCGTCTCCCTCGCCGGGGCCCTGCCCTTCGCCGCCCCCTACCTGGCCGCCGCCCAGACGCCCGGCGCCTTCGACGCCGCCGCCTTTTCGGTCGGCTTCGCATCGATCGCCAGCGGGTTCGAGAAGCCGCTCTTCGTTACGCACGCGGGCGATGGCTCCG